>CANHUG010000416.1 GCA_947462995.1 Verrucomicrobiales bacterium
AATCCTCGGAACGCGAACGCTACCCTTCCCTCACACTATCCGGTTCCATCAACTCGGATTCCCTCAAGGCCTCATCCTTCTTCTCCCCGGACGTCGCCGCCGCCCGCGCCGCAGGCAATCTAACCGCTCCCATCTTCAACGCCGGCCGAATCCGCGCCGGCATCGCCGCCCGCGCCGCCCTCGAACAGCAGGCCCTCGCCTCCTACGAATCCTCAGTCCTCCGCGCCCTCTCCGAAGTCGAAGACGCCCTCATCGCCGTCCGCCGCACCTCCGAACGTCTCGTCACCCTCGACCGCGCCGTCGCCTCCGCACGCGAAGCCGAACGGCTCGCCAGTCTCAGCTACCGCTCCGGTCAGGTAGACCTCCTCCAGGTCCTCGACGCCCAGCGCACGCTCCTCAGTCTCGAAGAACAGGACACCATCGCCCGCGGCAATCTCGCCAACGCCCACATCCAGCTCTGCAAAGCCCTCGGCGGCGGCTGGCAATCCTGACAAATCATCCGCCCCGCGCCCGCTTCCCATGCCCTCACCGTCCGATCCCGCCACGCCCCCCGCCAAGGGCTCCCTCGCCGCGACCATCGCCGCCGCCAGACCCAACCCGCGCCGTCGGCTCATCATCATCGCCGCCTCCCTCGCCGCCGCCGCCCTCGCCACATGGTTCTTCCTCTCCAACCGCCCGCAGGAATCCACCCGCCCGGCCTTCATCACCGAACCCCTCGCCCGCGGCAGCATCAATCTCACCATCACCGCCACCGGGAATCTCGAACCCACTAACAAGGTCACCATCGGCAGCGAACTCTCCGGCACTACCACCGAGGTCTACGTCGACATCAACGACCGCGTCACCAAAGGCCAACCCCTCGCACGCATCACCGTCCGCCGTCTCCTCCAGCAGACCACCAGCAGCAAAGCCGCCATCAACGCCGCCTCCGCACGCGTCGCCCAGGTCGAAGCCGCTCTCGCTGAATTCAAAGCCACCCTCGAACGCCGCCGCGAACTCCACCGTCTCAGCGGCGGCCAGACGCCCAGCAAAGCCGACATGATCGCCGCTGAAGCCGCCGTCGCCCGCTCGCAGGCCGACCTCGGCAGCGCCCAGGCCGAGGTCGCTCAGGCCCAGGCTAACATGGAAGCCAACGAAGACGACGAAACCCGCTCGGTCATCCGCTCCCCCATCGACGGCATCGTCCTCAAACGCACCGTCGAACCAGGCCAGACGGTCGCCGCCAGCTTCACAGCCCCCGAACTCTTTATCATCGCAGAATCCCTCGAACACATGAAACTCAAGGTCGCCGTCGCTGAAGCCGACATCGGCCGCGTCCAGAAGGGCCAAACCGCCTCCTTCACCGTCGACGCATGGCCGGACCGCGCCTACTCCGCCACCGTCACCAAGGTCTCCTTCGGCTCAAAAATCACCGACAACGTCGTCACCTACGAAACCGAACTCGAGGTCGCCAACAACGACCTCAGTCTCCGCCCGGGCATGACCGCCACCGCAGACATCCACGTCGCCGACGCCACCAACGAACTCCTCGTCCCTAACGCCGCTCTCCGCTTCGACCCCGCCGCCCTCCTCACCGCCCCTCCCAAAAAAACCTTCCTCCAGAGTCTCATCCCCAGCCCCCCTCGCCGCGGCATGTCCGGCCAGCCCGCCGCAGGCACCCCGCCTCCTCCCAAAACCCCCGGCGAAGCCCGCGTCTTCACCCTCCTCAACGGCCAACCCCACCCAGTCACCGTCAAAACCGGCCTCAGCGACGCCCGCTTCACCGTCATCTCCGGCGAAAACCTCACAGAAGGCACCCCCGTCATCACCCGCGCCGCCCCGCCCTCCGACCCATGAGCCCGCCCGCCCAGCCGCTCATCACCCTCCGCAGCCTGACAAAGGTCTACGGCAAGGGCGACGCCGCCTTCCTCGCCCTCCGCGGCATCGACCTCGACGTCGCTCAAGGCGAATTCCTAGCCATCATGGGCCCCAGCGGCTCAGGGAAATCCACCCTCATGAATCTCCTCGGCTGCCTCGACACGCCCTCCGATGGCTCCTACCTCTACGACAACATCGCCGTCGAATCCCTAACGAGCGACCAGCGCTCCATCCTCCGCCGCCACGCCTTCGGCTTCATCTTCCAGGGCTTCAATCTCCTCGCCCGCACCTCCGCCCTCGAAAACGTCGAACTCCCCCTCCTCTACCGCGGCATGTCCCGCTCGGATCGCCGCGACGCCTCCGCCGCCGCCCTCACCGCCGTCGGCCTCGGCAACCGCATCGCCAGCACTCCAGCCGAACTCTCCGGCGGCCAGCAGCAGCGCGTCGCCATCGCCCGAGCCATCGTCACCAACCCCAGCACGCTCTTCGCTGACGAACCCACCGGCAATCTCGACTCCCGCACCACCAGCGAAATCATGGACCTCCTCCGCAATCTCAACGACGTCCGCGGCATCACCATCCTCATGGTCACCCACGAAGACGATGTCGCCGCCTGCGCACGCCGCACCGTCAGCGTCCGCGACGGGCTCATCGAATCCGACGTCCGCACCCGCCCCTGACAATCCCCATGCTCTGGAACGCCTTCGCCATCGCCCTCCGCGAAATCCGCCGCAATCTCACCCGCGCCTTCCTAACCGTCCTCGGCGTCATCATCGGCGTCGCCGCCGTCATCACCATGGTCACCCTCGGCAAGGGCACCACCCAGGCCGTCAAAAACCAGATCTCCAGTCTCGGCAGCAATCTCCTCGTCATGCGCCCAGGCCGCGGCTTCGGTGCCCGCTCCGCCTCCGCAGGCATCCCCCAGTTCTCCGAAGCCGACGTCCGCGCCCTCTCCGCCCAAATCCCCGGCATCGCCTCCATCGCCCCCGTCAGCTCCGCTTCCCTCGGCGCCGTCTTCCGCCAGAAAGCCCGTTCCTCACAAGTCACCGGCACCACCACCGACTACTTCTCCATCAATAAATGGTCCCTCGCCGACGGCCGCCTCTTCAACCAGGAAGACTACCGCTCAGGCCACGCCGTCTGCGTCATCGGCCGCACCATCGTCCAGAATCTCTTCGAATCCGAAAACCCCGTCGGCCGCAAAATCCGCATGGGCCACGCCTCCCTCGAAGTCATCGGGGTCCTCGCCACCAAAGGCCAGTCCGGCATGGGCGATCAGGACGATACCATCATCGTCCCCCTCACCACCCTCCAGCGCCGCCTCACCGGCCGCACTTCCTCACGCAGCATCTCCAGCATCTCCATCTCCGCCGTCGAAGGCTCTAACAGCGCCGCCCTCATCGCAGAAATCGCCTCCCTCATGCGTCAGCGCAGAAACCTCCAGCCCAACGAAGACGACGACTTCAACATCTTCGACACGCGCCAGATCGCCGAAACCCTCAGCTCCTCCACACGCATGATGACCACGCTCCTCGCCGCCGTCGCAGGCGTCAGTCTCTTCGTCGGCGGCATCGGCATCATGAACATCATGCTCGTCTCCGTCACCGAACGCACCCGCGAAATCGGCATCCGCCTCGCCATCGGCGCACGCGCCCGCGATGTCCTCCTCCAGTTCCTCGTCGAAGCCATCACCCTATCCTCCGCCGGCGGCGTCGCCGGGGTCCTCATCGCCTTCGCCCTCTGCTCAGGCCTCGCCTCCCTCATCAAGGTCGAATTCGTCTTCGACCCAGTCATCAACTCCATCGCCTTCCTCTTCTCCCTCGCCGTCGGCATCATCTTC
>CANHUG010000417.1 GCA_947462995.1 Verrucomicrobiales bacterium
CGAGCCACCATACATCTGCCATGCATTCTCATCGTGGGACGTTTACGAGGCTTCCATTACCGATGCGCATTTAGCTTCACTTCTGACGAAACCAATCGGGGCTTCGTTGACTATCCCAACAAGTTTTCCAAACGCCCAAGGCCCCAATCAGGGCACCTTGTTTCTGGTATCGGTTCCAGAGCCTTCCACCCTGCTGCTCAGCGTTTTCGCGGCGTGCTCATTGATGCGCCGCCGAAGGCAGAAAATCATCGCCTGATCGCCGCCGCCTTATTCGAAACGCTCAGGACTTCCGCATCCCGCAGGTGTCACGGCGGCCCGGACAACACCCCATCCCATGACTAGCTCCATCTACCTGGCCACACTCGGAATCGCGGTGAGCCTTGCCTCCTGCACCACGTCAGGACCGCGCCTCGTCAGCACACCGGTGCGCAAGGGCATGACCAGCGCCCAGCTTGTTTCGGCATTTGGCAAGCCGCTCCGCGTTGAGCACCACCCGGACGGCGGTGAAGACTGGTTCTACAACTTCGGTTCTCAGCAGCACGCAGCGCATCCCGTCTCCGAGTCGAAGATCACGGAGACTGAGCGCAGTCACTCGGTCGGAAACGCAACTTCGACGACGACGACCATGAGTCAGGCTCCCGTCCATCTCTCCCCGAGTGGTCGTGTCGTTGGCGCGATTCCCTTGGGCAGCGTCGTTGTGGAGTAGTGGCGGCATCCTCAACTCCGGAATGGACGAATCGCCGAACCTTAAGGAATCTATGGCCGCGAGGAGCAAGTCAGCCCTGCGCCATATCGACTAATCCAACCCTACCCGCACCCCATGTTCGCAGCCATCCGCAAGCGTCGAGCGATCAGGTCGTTCATCCGGAAGATTGGCCCCGCGCTAGAGCGCCGCTTTGGTCGCAAGCGCCACTATTCCCCTGAAGAAGTGCGGCACGCAGGTCGGGATGTCGGGGCTCGATCTGACTACTTCTGCTACGCCTACTGCATTTACTGCTCACAAGACGACTTCGACCACCATCACCGGCAGACGGGCGAGCACTGCCATTACGACTCCATGCGCGCGGAAGTCGCCGAGACTCACTTCGGCGGCGATACGACCTTCAACGCGGAGTCCGCCATCGACGCCGGATCCTCTCACAACGATTCCGGCGGCGGCTGGTTCAGCGGTGGCGACAGCCATTCCGATTCCGGCAGCTCCAGCGATTCAGGCAGCTCCAGCGATTCAGGTGGCGGTGACTCCGGCGGCGGTGGCGATGGAGGCGGCGGAGGTAGCGACTGATGGACGCTTTGTCGGCGATGCTCTCATTAGCTTCTACCCGCCCGGCAGTCTCCACGCTCGCCCCCGCCCCATCAGTGCCCGCTCTCGAACGTTGCAGATGAGATAACCAAAAGTCCTTATCAACCATCCTATGTTCGGATTCAGGAAGAAAAAGTCGACGGTTCGAGTACAGCTTTTCGAGCGCGGTTCCGCAAAACCGTTCGCGGTGTCTGACATGCCGGTGGAGCAGCTCCCTGAGTCGTTTGAGTCAGGCACCATGATGCACATTGGAGCGGACAATTGGTACGTCGTGCGAGCCGTTCCTTCCCTGAGAGCGGAAGCTTCTGGGCTCGGCCGTCTGGACCTGTATCTCGAGAAGGTGGTGCAGATCGCACCGCAAGAGATCTCGTACTCTCAAGTCGACATCACTGAGACCTTTGATGACCACTTGCGGCTTTCACCGGACGAATGGGTGGAGACAGTGCCTCTCAACTCGATGGTCGACCGCCCTGAATTGCAGGGACTTCCCTCGAAGACGGCCACGCCCGAAGAGGTCCACCGGATTGCACTGAAGCTTTCAGCCATGCGGGAATCGCTCCCTGTAGAGACCGACGGCGTCTACTGTCCCCTCTGCCACATCGCCAACACTAATTTAGGAAGACTGAAGACCCCTTGCCCGCGATGCGGCAGGGAGCTGCTGAAGTTTGGCTTGACCTAGGACCCAGCACACTCCGGATCGTCACACGCCTTCCAACCGTTCTGCTGCATCCCCTATAAACCAACCAAACGACGCAGGCAAGGATCTGAGCGCGCGATCGCGGCATGGTGTTGGGGGGGTGCGCCCTTTCAGGGCTTGGATCATTTGGGTTAGAATACCCGGGGCGCCGCCCCGGGCTATCACATTTCTCCCCTTTGGGGCGAGGAGTTCGTTCTGCGGCACAGCCGTACACATGGCGCTGCCGAGGCGGGCACCCTTCTCCCGTGTGGGGCTAGGGATTGTGCCTGAAGGACGGTGGCGGTCAGGGCGTGGCTATGGGGATCGTTTCAGCCCCTGGGCGTTGGTGTAGAATTGAGAGATGTTACCGTGAAGCGATGGTAGTCTCTTCCTCCAGCCGCCAAAGCACGAACGCGTTACGAGCGCGCCAGCATGGGGCCGCCGTGTGGCAGCAGGGACGACGCACTCAATATCAGAATCGACGTACGTTGATTCTGATACGACATCACTTTCAACGTGCATTCTGCTGACCGGGGACGCCCGTCCGAGGCGCGCCCGGTTTCAGGCCACGGGTCTGGCGGGGGGTTATCAGAGGCGTGGGTCGACGGGTTCGCTTTCGAGGGCGAGGACGCCGAAGACTGGTTCGTGGACGCGGCGGAGGGGTTCGTGGCGGACGAAGCGGTCGAGGGATTCGAGGCCGAGGGCGAATTCGCGGAGGGCGAGGGAACGTTTGGTGCTGAGGTTGCGGGAGCGGAGACGGATGAGGTGTTCCGGGGCGGTGTATTCCGGGCCGTAGATGATGCGGAGGTATTCGGGGCCGCGGCATTTGACGGCTGGCTGGATGAGGCCGCGTTTGCCTTTGACGATGAAGTCGGATGGTTTCACGACCATGCCTTCGCCGCCGCGTGTGGTGAGGGATTCCCACCATGCGCAGCCGAGGGCTTCGCTGTCAGGATCGGTGAGGTCGACGACGAGGGAGGGAGTGGTGATGATGATGCCGCCGGCGAGACGGGCGAGCGTCTGGAGGTGCCATTCGTGCGGTTGGTCGGTGTGGACCTTTCCGGCGGTGGCGAGGAGGTGGAAGGGAGCGAGTTTGAGATCGTCCACGGAATCGACCGTCCAGCAGTAGCGGCGGTAGGCATCGGTGTAGGCGGCGACCATGTCCTTGCGTGCGGAGGTGCGGGCGAGGAGGTCGGTGACATCGATGCCGCGGGCGGCGGCGGCGGTTAGGGCGGAAGTCTGGCATGCGAGGGTGGAGCGGGCGGCGGTGCCCACGGCGGCGTATTGCTGCTTGAGGAGTTCCTGGGCTTTGGCGGACCACGGCATCAGTTCGCAGTCGAGGCATAGCCAATCGGTTTTGAATTCGTCCCAGAAGCCTGCGTTGGAGGCGGCATCGCGGATGCGGGTGAGGAAGGCGGCTTCGACGCTGGCGTCTTCGAAGAAGCGGCGGCCGGTGCGGGTGAAGCAGGTGCCGATGCCCTCGCCTTGAACACCGAAGCTCCGGAGGGCGGCTTCTTCGTCGCGGCAGACCACGACGATGGCGCGGGAACCCATGTGTTTTTCCTCACAGATGACGCGGTCGACGCCCTCCTGGCGGTAGTAGGCGAAGGCTTCCGCGGGGTGCTCCAGCAAGCCATCTCTGCTGCTGGTGGCGCAGGGCGACATGGTGGGCGGGAGGTAGATGAGCCATTTCGGATTGGCGGCGAAGCGGCTCATGAC
>CANHUG010000418.1 GCA_947462995.1 Verrucomicrobiales bacterium
AAGGGGCGAGGCAGATGCTGGTGATTGGGGCGCGGAGCACGAGGCTGCCGGTGAAGAGGTGGGTAACGCTGTCGGTACCGGACCATGTGGCGTCGACCATGACACCGATATTTGGGGTGAAGAAGTAGTCGTAAGCGAGACCACCGCCGAAGGCGTCGTCGAGTTCACCTGCGCCGCTGTCTGGGAGGAGACCGGAAGCGTAGACGCTAACGGAGGAGGAGCCGGCGTTGAAGCAGTCGCAGACGGCTGGGACGTTGATTTGGGGCACTGGGCCTTTGGCTGGGGCCTTGCCGAGGGAAGGGGTTTCGCCGGCTTGGGCGGAGACGAGGCTGAAGGCGGCCGCGAGGATGGAGACAGTTGTTTTGTTCATAATTACTAGGTTTTTGGAGGGGTGATGTTTACGGGATGGGAGGAGCGGTTTCAAGGAAAATCCCTCTCATTTTTGCGGGGTACGGGGAAGGGGTGTGGATTACTCTCGGGATTTTATTTCGATGAGCATCTGGGCGTTGGAGGGGAACTTGTTCATGAAGTGGATGAGGCGTTCAGCGGCTTCGACTGGTTTATGGCCTGCGAGGCCGCGGCGGATGAGGTGGACCTTTTCCATCTGGTGAGGGGGGAGGAGGAGTTCCTCGCGTCTGGTGCCGCTTTTGAAGATATCGACGGCGGGGTAGATGTATTGCTGTGCGATGCGGCGGTCGAGGACGAGTTCCATGTTGCCTGTGCCTTTGAATTCCTGGAAGATGAGTTCGTCGGCGCGGCTGTTGGTTTCGACGAGGGCGGTGGCGACGATGGTGAGGGAGCCTGCTTCGCGGGTATTGCGGGCTGCGGCGAAGAGGCGGCGGGCGCCTTCGAGGGCGCGGGCGTCGACGCCGCCGGAGAGACTGCCTTTACCGCCGCCGTGGCCGCGGATGGCGTTATTGAAGGCGCGGGCGAGCCTTGTGATGGAGTCGAGGAGCATGAAGACGTGTTCGCCGGCTTCGACGAGACGGCGTGCGCGTTCGATGGCGAGTTGGGCGACGCGGAGGTGTTCGCGGGGATCGCGGTCGTTGTTGCTGGCCATGACCTCTGCTGAGGGGAGGGCGCGAGCGATTTCGGTGACTTCTTCCGGGCGTTCGTCGACGAGGAGGATGATGAGTTTGGTGTCCTCGTAATTTTCCTGAATGGCTTCTGCGATGTGCTGGAGGATGGTGGTTTTTCCGGCGCGTGGGGGTGCGACGATGAGACCGCGCTGACCTCTGCCGATGGGGGCGATGAAGTCGATGATGCGGGTGGTGTGCCTGTTGGAAACGGTTTCGAGGAGGTAGCGTTTGCTAGGGTTGATGGCGGTGAGTTCCTCGAAGAGTGGGAGGGTGCGGTAGATGTCCGGGGAGCGGCCGTTGACGGCGGTGATTTCAGTGATTTGGGGGCCGCGGGAGCCGCGGCGGAGGGAGCCATCGATCCAGACCCCGTCGCGGAGGCCGAGTTGGCGGACGAGGTCTGGGCTGACGAAGGCGTCGGAGGAGAGCGGTTGGAAGCCGCGGGCGCGGTCGCGGAGGAAGCCGAAGCCCTTGCCTGGGGTCATTTCGAGGAGACCGGAGACAGGTTCTGGCGGGCCGAGGTTTGGGTCTGGGCGGGGTGAGCGGTCGCCGTCGCGGTCGAAGCGATCGCGGTCTGGGGAGCGGTCGCGGTCATTGGGGCGGCGGTCATTGGAGCGTCCGCGGTCGCCCCTGCGGTCGTGGCGGCCGCGGTCGTGGCGGTCGTGGCGGTCGTTGCGATCGCCGCCGCGGTCGAGGCGGTTGAGGGGATCGAGGGGATGGGGACGTGGAGCGTCTGGGGGAGTGTCTGTAGTGGGGGAGGAAGGGGCTTGGGCCTGGCGCTCGAGGTAGCGCTGTTGTTTGATGAGTTTGAATTTTTCCTTCCGTTGTTTCCAGCGTTCGAATTTGGAGAGACGGCGGTTTTGGGAGTCGGGGCCGTCTGAATCGGGGTGGGAGGGATGTTGGGAGGGTGGAGAGGCGTCCTCGGGGGAAGGGGAGTGGGCAGCCTGGAGCGGGGCTGGAGTTGGTTCCGTGGCTGCGGGTGTGGGAACGGGAGTTGGTTCCGGGGCTGGGGCCGGGGAAGCTGAGGTCTTGCGGCGGGTACGGGCCGGGGGGGTTGGTTCCGCGGTGGGAGGAGGGGTTGGTTCCGGTGGGGCGTAGTGGAACGCGGCGGGGGCTTCCTTGAGGGTGAAGAGATCGGCTTCCGGGGCTGGGGCGGCTTTCGCGGCGGATTTGCGAGCCGCGGCTTTTTTGCGCGGGGCTGGGGCGGCGGGTTCCGGGGGAGCAGGAGGTGGGGGGAGAGGGAGGACGGCTTCCGGGGCGGGTGCGGCTTTCTTCCGGGTGGCCTTTTTGGCGGCCGGGGTTGGTTCCGGCGGCGGAGGAGGGGGGAGAACTGCCTTGGGGGCCGGGGCGGCCTTTTTGGTGGCGGCTTTTTTGGTGGTGGCGGTGGCCTTTTTGGCTGGCGACTTGGCTGGCGATTTGGCAGCGGCGGTGGCGGCAGATTTTTTGACGGCCGTTTTTTTGGCGGCGGTGCGTTTGATGGCGGCTGCGGCCAGCGGCATGGAGTCCGGATCGGGATCGGTCATGAGAGAAAGGATGGGAGGGCGGAGGAGGGACGAGGGATCAGGGATCGAGTTGATCGGCGATATCGTCGGAGATTTCGAAATTGGCGTAGACGTTCTGGGTGTCGTCGAGGTCGTCGAGGAGGTCGTAGAGTTTGAGGACCTGTTTAGCGGTTTGGACGTCTGAGAGAGTGATGACGGTGCCTGGGATGTAGTTGAGGCGGATGGCGGAGGCTTGGAGGCCTTTGGAGCGGAGGGCGCTGGCGACTGCGTAGAGCTGGTCTGGCGCGGTGAGGATGGTGTGTTCTTCTTCGTCGGACTGGATGTCATCTGCGCCGGCGTCCATGGCGGCTTCCATGATGGCATCTTCCGGGCCTGCGGAGGCGGGGAGTTTGATTTCGCCGACGCGCTGGAAGAGGTGGGCGACGCTGCCTGGGGCGCCCATGGTGCCGCTGCCTTTATTGAAGGCGGTGCGGAGGTCTGCGGAGGAGCGGTTTTTGTTGTCGGTGACGGCTTCGATGAGCATGGCGACGCCGCCTGGGGCGTAGCCTTCGTAGGTGATTTCTTCTGGGAGGGCGCCTTCGAGTTCGCCGACGCCTTTTTTGATGGCGCGGTCGACGTTTTCGTTGGGCATGTTGGCGGCGCGGCCTGCGAGGAGGGCGGTGCGGAGCCGGGGGTTCATTTCCGGGTCGCGGCCGCCGAGGCGAGCGGCGATGGTGATTTCGCGCGAGATCTTGGAGAAGACCTTGCCCTTTTTGGCGTCGACGCGTTCTTTGATGTGTTTAACCTTCGACCACTTATTGTGTCCGGCCATGTTGGGAAGAGGGGGAATCTGGAGGGATTGAGAAGAGAGCGAACCGCGGGAGGCGGCAGCAAGCAGGTCAGCGGCGGGAGCCGTGATCAGACCGTGCGGCTACGAAGCGGCTCGGAAGGGGCGGGTTTCCGGCGACTTTGCGGCGCGGGGAAGAAGGAGCAGACCGGCTGGCAAAGGTACCCGGACAATCGCCTTGGAGGCATTGTCCGCTTAGGGAAACGTGAGTGACGATGCCGCCTTGGGGCGAGGTTGGCAACTTGTTTTTTTCGGGTGGGAGAAACGGGGGTGCGGAGGGGGGTGAGGG
>CANHUG010000419.1 GCA_947462995.1 Verrucomicrobiales bacterium
GGGGATGGGGATGGGAAGCTGATCTGGGAGCGGGAGTTCCGGGCGACGGGGCGGACGATGTGTCATGCGAAGACGTGCAATGCTGCGCCGACGCCGTGTTCGGATGGGAAGCATGTGTATGCGCTGTTTTCGTCGAACGATCTGATCTGTCTGGATATGGAGGGGAACCTTGTGTGGCTGAGGGGGTTGATGGTGGATTATCCGAATGCGGGGAACAGTCTGGGGTTGGCGTCGTCGCCGGTGATGGCTGGCGGGGTGGTGGTGGCGCAGATTGAGAATGATTCGGACAGTTTCACTGCGGGGATCGATGGTGAGACTGGGGTGGAGTTGTGGCATCGGCCTGGAGCGAAGGATGCGAATTGGACATCGCCGGCGGTGCAGCGTGAGGCGGACGGGACGGAGACGGTGATTGTGGCGTCGCGGGACGGGGCGGTGGCGGTGGATCCGAAGAGCGGGCGGGAGCGGTGGCGGCTGGAGGGTCCGGGGAGCAGTATTCCGTCGATTACGGTGAGTGGGAGTTTCATGGCGCAGCCGCGGCCAGGGAAGGGGCATGCGGTGTGGCGGTTGAAGGGTGGTACGACGCCACCGGAGCGGGTGTGGGAATCGGCGCAGGTGTCGGCGGACACGGCGAGTCCGGTGATGCATGGGGGGCGGTTGTATGCGGTGAGCGGGGCTGGGGTGTTGACGTGTGCGAATCTGGAGGATGGGGAGCGTCCGTGGAAGTTGAGGCTGGACGGGAAGTTCAGCGGGAGTCCGGTGATGGCTGGGCCGATGTTGTATATCGGTAGTGAGCTTGGGGTGCTGATCGGGGTGGATACCCAATCGGCGGTGGGCGAGGAGGGTAAGGTGACTGGGCGGCTGGAGCTTGGGGAGCCGATCTTGTGCACGCCGTCGCTGAGTGGGAAGTCGGTGTATGTGCGGAGTGACGGGAGCTTGTGGAAGGTGGGGGGGCGCTGAGTGTGGAGGGGTGAACTTCGGGGAAGGCCTTGCGGAACGAGAGGAGGCGGGCAATCTGGGTGTTCACCTAAAGAATCCTGCCATACTGCTGATGACCACTGCACCTGCATCCGAGGCCGAATCCGGCAAGCCGCGTCCTGAAGCACTGGCTGGGGAAGGGGTGGCATTTCGGGAGATGGCGGAGGCGGCGCCGTTTGGGATGATTTTGCTGAGTGACATGGCGGATGTGCTGTATGCGAATCCGCAGCATCGGGCGGTGCTGGGATACGGGATGGAGGAGTGCGGGGGGCTGGCGTTGTGGTTGAAGCGGGCGTTTGGGAGTGAGGATGAGCCTCGGGAGCGTGCGATGGACGACTGGTGGGAGCGGGTGTGGCGGCGGCGGTTGCAGTGGACGTGTTCGATGCGGAATGCGGAGGGTTGGATGAAGGAGGTGGAGTTCCGGCCGGCGGTGCTGTCTGGGCATCGGTTGCTGCTGACGGTGTTTGACGTGACGGATTCGAGGCTTGAGGAGCAGACGCTGCGGGCGAGCGAGGGGAGGTACCGTGGGTTGTTTCAGAACTGTGGGGCGGCGGTGGCGGTATTGAATGGGAGCGGGAATGTGACGGAGGTGAATCCGCGGTTTGAGGAGCTGACGGGGTATCCTCGGCTGGAGATCCGGCGAGCTGGGTTGGGGAAGGTGCTGCCTGAGGCGGAAGCGGAGCGGGTGGTGAAGGCGATGGGGAGTGGTGGGAGCGGGGAGTTGGCTGGGGGGGTGCTGACGGAGATTACTGGGAGGGACGGGACGCGGACGCCGGTGAGCATGAGTGTTTCGGTGACGCGCGGGGAGGATGGGGAGGCGGTGTATGGGGCGATGCTTCTGCATCCGCTGCCGGCTGGGGCAGCGGGAGGTGAGGTTGTGGCAGCGGGAGGAGGAGCGGTGCGGCCATTGCCCTGGGCGGAGGGACGGTTTGCGCAGACGGTGGCGGATCTGGTGATGGTGCTGGATGGGTCGGGGAGGATTCTTGAGTATTCCGGGGGGCGGGATTTTGCGGGATTGCTGCCGGCTGGGGAGATGATGCGGGAGCGGATGCTGGACGTGGCGTTGCCGGTGATTTCGGAGCAATTGCCGCTGGATGTGATGATGGCGCGACTGCGGGAGAATCCCGAGGCGGAGACGCGGTGTGAGTTTGTGTTTCAGCCGGATGCGAAGGTGCGGGCGCGGGTGCTGGAGGCGCGGATGGTGTTATTGAGCGTGGAGGGAGCGGGTGAGTACGGGGTGGTGCTGCGGGATGTGACAGCGGTGGCGGCGGGGGTGCGAGGGGCAGGGGGAGCGATGGCGTGGTTTGAGGGTCTGGAGAGTGCGGTGGTGGTGATGAATGACCGTGGGCGGATCAGCGGGTTGAACGGTGCGGCGGAGCGGATGTTCGGGTATGGGTTGGGGGAGCTGGAGGGCGAGGGACTGTACCGTTTGTTCCGGCCGGACGATGCGCGGTCGTTCAGTGACGAGATCAGTGAGCAGTTGAACCGGGAGGGACGGTGGAAGGCGGTGAGCGGGTTCCGGCGGCGGGACCGGAGTACGGGGACGGCGGAGGTGGAGCTGGTGCCGGTGACGGATGAGGGGAGCGGGAGCCGGAAGTTTCTGGCATTGATCCGTGAGCGTGCGGTGCCGGGGGGGCGGGCGACGGTGACGCTGCATCGGGCGCGGAATGATCTGCAGTTGCTGTCGAGTCTGCTGGCGCTGCAGGCGGATGATGCGGCTGCGGGGGAGGTGAGGGACGCGGTGACGGCTGGGCGGGACCGGCTGGCGGCGGTGGCGTTGATTTACCGGATGATTGGCGGGGAGGACGACCGGGTGGATTTTGCGCGGTATGCGACGGAGCTGGCGGGGGCGTTGCGGGAGAGTCGAGGGGTGGCTGGGGGTGTGCCGCGGGTGGAGCTGGCTGTGGAGGCGGTGCAGTTGCCGCAGAAGCTGGCGATCACGCTGGGGGTGGTGCTTGGGGAGTTGCTGTCGGTGGCGATGGCGCAGCGTGCGGGGCAGCCGGATCCGGTGGTGCGGGTGGGGTTGGTGGCGGGTGCGGGCGAGGCGGTGCTGAGTGTTGGGGATCGTGGGGTGATGGGAGATGGGCGCGGGGGGGAGGTGTTGCGGACGGATTCGCTGTCGTGGAGGATTGTGGAGGCGTTGTCGGCGCAGATCGGGGCGACGCTGACGGGGTTGCCGGGGCCGACTGGGGAGGTTAGGCTGAGATTCAGGACGGTGCCGGTGGCGGCGCGAGCAGACTGAGGCTTTGCCATGGGACGCATAGCGGAGGAATCGATTCAGCAGGTGATCGCGGCGGCGGACATCGTGGAGCTGGTGGGGTCGTATTTTCCGCTGAAGCGAGCTGGGACGTCGTGGAAGGCGTGTTGTCCGTTTCATGCGGAGCGGACGCCGTCGTTCAGTGTGTCGCCGGTGCGGAACACGTTTCATTGTTTCGGGTGCGGGAAGGGTGGGACGGCGATCCGGTTTGTGATGGAGTATGAGAATCTGCCGTTTGCGGATGCGGTCAGGAAGCTGGCGCAGCGGTATGGGATCCGGCTGATTGAGGAGCAGATGACGGCTGAGGATGCTGGGGTGGCGGCGTTGCGGGTGAGGATGCTGGCGCTGCATCGGGAGGCGAGTGCGTGGATGCATCAACTGCTGCTGAAGAGCGGGGCGGCGGGGGAGGCGCGAGGGTATCTGAAGTCGCGCGGGCTGGATGCGGA
>CANHUG010000420.1 GCA_947462995.1 Verrucomicrobiales bacterium
AGAAGA
This sequence comes from Verrucomicrobiales bacterium, assembly GCA_947462995.1. Classification (GTDB taxonomy): domain Bacteria; phylum Verrucomicrobiota; class Verrucomicrobiia; order Verrucomicrobiales; family V1-33; genus V1-33. The sequence continues at coordinate 7 of CANHUG010000420.1, forward strand.
GGAGGTCGGTGTGGGAGTGGCGGAGATCATCGTCGAGGAATGAGCCGGGGATGAGTTGGAGTTGGTCCCATTGGATGAGGGCGGCGACTTCTGCCGGGAGGTGCTGGCGGAGGAGAGCGGCTGCGTTGGCCGGGTCTGAGAAGCCTTCTTTGAAGAGCTTGTCGTGTGGCTGGTGGAGGTCCTCGTCGGCCATGGGGGTGGGGAGAGGATAGGGTGATGGGATGCGGCGGCAAGTGGAAATGCGGGGAGCGACGCAATTCCGGGTGAGGGTGAAATGGCAGGGGAATGGGGGCAAGGGGAGGGTGGGAGGTTGCGGGTGACAAGGCGGGGCGGGGTGGGCATGGTGGGGACAGCATCCTGGCGAGTGCGGATTCGAGGCGGGTGATGGCGGCCTTGACTGTCCGATCATGTGGGTCATGAAGGGTAAGGTGCGCTTCGATCAGGGCGGTGGTGGATTGGCACCCGGGGTGTTTTTTATGAACCAGGGCCGAATTAACGGAGGAATTGGGGCGTTACTGAAATCGAATATCCATGAATTGGAACGACCGAATGAAGTCAACGAGCGGAGAGCTGTCGGATGCGCAGATCGCCGATCTGGAGCTGAAGCTCGGGGGCAAGCTCAAGTTGCCCGAGGATTACCGGAGCTTTCTTCGGTCCTGCAATGGCGGCGTGCCGGTCAACACTATTGTGAGTGTAGTCGAAGATGGTGATGAGAGCCAGACGGGTGTGACCATGTTCTATGGATTTACGGGACGGTCTGAATCAGAAACGGAAATCGGCGAAAGACCTTGTCTTGCAGTGAGTTACCACCGCTATTGCTTGTCTGGTCATGGTCCCGCCACGACCCTTCCGATTGCATCGGATGGCGGCGGCAACCGCTTCGTCATCTATTGCCACGGACGACGGTTCGGCCAGATCTGGTTTGTGACGACTGAGGGGCGGAAGTTCTTCCAAGCGCCGAGTTTCGAGCGGTTTTTCGACAGTCTTGAATTCGACGACGAGGCCATGGACGACGAGGGGCCGCCGCCGGTGTTTACCACTCCGTGGGAGGAGGAACGCGACCGAGCGGATGGAGCAGGGTGAGTGGTTGTTGGCACCCCTGCCTGGGTGTGGTAATGGTGGGCGTTGAGGTCCGGTGGTGCCGCTGCGCTCGACCACCGGCCGCAGGCTACCATTCTTCCGGAATGGGGGCGGAAACGGTTGGTTGCCCGGGGTTGCGGTTGCTCGGCCGAGTTGAGCACCATGCAGATCCACCCCCGGGTCGGCATCCAGCAGCTTGAGCGAGCCCACACCGCCACCCACCGGGTGAAAATCCAGCCGCCCGCCGACCGGAATGTAGGCAAGCCGTGAATCCGCTAAGCGTAAACATCTCTTCGGTGGCCAACGGCGACCACCAGCACCAGAAGCTCTCCGTCCCTGATCTGGCAGAGGATGCGGTAATGGCCGACCCGGTAGCGCCACAGCCCGGCGAGGTCCGCCTTGAGTCCCTTGCCGAAACGGCGCGGATCACCATCACCGGCAATCCGTCCGTCGAGATAGGTGATGATGTCGCGCTGGGCCTGTTTGCCGAGCTTGCGGAGTTCCTTCAGCGCCCGTTCGTCGAACCTATAGACCCAGCTCATGCTTCACTTCCTCTGCGGAATAGGTCTTGGCCGGACACTCCAGACGCTGCGTGGCCAGATAGATGTCCTCCAAGTCTTCGAGGTGTTCGAGGATCGCCTCGCGGGCGTAGAAGGTCTTGGTGCGTCCGGTCTTTTTGGCCAGAAGTTCCAGACGCCTTTCGATTTCGGGATCGAGTCGGATGGCGAGCATGGGGGAATCCTGCTGTCGCTATACACGTATATCAAGCGGCAGAACCTCTTTCTTTTGGCTGCTTTGGCTGCTTTAGCTGCTTCCTTGGCGGCTTGATGACCGGTGCGGCTAAAGGAAAAGGGCGGACTGATCGTCATGAATCCAAGGCACTTGGTGACTTGACGGAGTCACTGCTCATGATACCTATTTTGTATCATGAAAACGGCGACTGTGGCGGACTTGCGGAACAATTTCCGAAGGATTTCCACTTGGATCGAGCACGGGGAGACCGTGCAGATTGTGAAGCGGGGGAAGGTGTTCGCGCAATTGATCGCCACCCCGCCTTCGGCAACGCGTGAGGTACCGAAGGTGGATTTCATGGCTCAGTTGAAGGAGATCTGGGGGGACCGGATGTTTTCCGATGCTGAAGTTCAGGCGATGCGGGAGGCGGAACGGGAGGGTGATCCGGGATGATCGCCTATCCGGACACCTCGTTTCTCTGTGCCTTGTATCGATTTCAGGTGAACTCTGCGGTGGCGGCACGGCATGCGGCGCAGATGCCGGAGGCGCTGCATGTGGCGTCGCCTTTGCTCTTCGAATTCCGCCAGTCGCTGCGCTGGCAATCCTTCCTGCACACGAAGGACCCTGCCAAGGGATTCGACCGAGTGTCCGCCCAGACAGCGCTTGCCAGGCTGCAGGCCAACATTGCGGCTGGTGTGATTGTGGTAGTGCCTGTTGATTGGGCGGATGTCGCCAGCATAGCCGAACGACTGTCCGCCCAGTACACATGGACTGAGGGATATCGGGGTTTCGACCTGCTTCACGTGGCCACGGCGCTGCACCTCGGAGCGGCCGAGTTCCTGACGTTTGATGGAAAGCAGAAGAAGCTCGCGGAGGCGGAAGGTCTTGTGGTGCCAGTATAATCGGCCCGGTGGTGGCCATGATTGGCCGCGCTGCAGGATTTTGGGAAAGGGGTGATTTCGGGTGCTGCCGTGGTGGCTGGGCTTGTGCGCGTCAGGTTACCCGGTTTTGAGGAATCCTGGATTTGCACGGCGCGGTCGAGTCCGTGGCGTCAGTTGACATGAGGTCATTCAGTCAGAGGCTGGCGAGGACGAAACCCTGTTAGGGTTGGCGGGTGTTGTGGGGTGGGTCCCAGCGTAGGCCTGCGTGCCGCAGTCCAACCCTGGGCTGGGGGACGCAATCCCGTTGGGATTGGGGGGATGCTGGTACGGAGGACAAGGCCGGGGCTAGCTTGAATGCGGCAGCAGGCACAGCAGTCCAGAGCCAGCGGCTGGCTTGTACGGAGGACGCCGAGCTGGGGCTCAGCGCTTCGAGGGGCTTGTGCGGAGAGGTGCGGGGAGTGCTAGGGGGCGAGGTGGCGTTTGCGGAGTTCTGTGAGGGTCCAGAGGTATTCGCGTTCGAGCTGGTCTTCGACGGAGGCGGCGCGGAGGTCGCGTGGGAGGACTTCCCATGTATAGGTTTCCATTTCGAGGTGCTGGCAGAGGGATGGGTTGGCTGCGAGGACGTCGAGGGTGGCGATGAGGTGATCGGCGGTGGTGTCGAGGTGGTCCTGGGGCGGGGCGTGGAGGGGGACGTGGAAGTGGACGCGCCATTCTTCGATCCCGCGGCGGAGGGGATTGCTGGCGAGGGCGACGGGGAGGTCGCGGTGGCGTTCGAGGACACCGTCTTCGCGTCGGGCGATGACCTGATGGAAATAGACGTCGTCGGTGAACGACTCCATGAGTTTGAGCGAGGCGGACGACGGGGTGAGTTTGAGGGCGGAGCTGAGGTGGAGTTTGCTGATGCGGATGCCGTGTTCTTTGAAGGTCGCTAGGGCGGTGGCGGGGGATTCGTATTCGACGGCGAAGTGG
>CANHUG010000421.1 GCA_947462995.1 Verrucomicrobiales bacterium
GGAGGGGGCGGAGGTGGCGGTGCGGCGGGAGGATCTGGATGAGTTGCTGTTGCGGGCGGCGGCGGCGGCGGGAGCGAAGGTGTACTGCGGGGAAGCGATGACGCGTTTGGAGATGGTGGAGGGTGGATGGGAGGCCGGGACGGCGGAGCGCGGGTGGCGGTCGCGGGTGTTTATTGCGGCGGACGGGCGGAATTCGACGAGCTGCCGGTTGCTGCGGTTGAGTCCTGCGCCGCGGCGGGACCGGGTGGCGGTGCAGTGTCATGCGCCGATGGCGGCGGGGCATGAGGAGCGGGTGAGTCTGGAGATTTTCGGCGATGGGTATGCGGGGATTGCGCCGGTGGGGGATGGGGAGATGAATGTGTGTGCGGTGGCGGCGGCCGGGGATGTGGAGGGATTGCGGCGGCGGCTGATGGAGCGGTTAGGGATTCCGGAGGGAGTGGAGTGGCACCGGATGGCACCGCTGGAGCGGGCGGACATCGCGGCGTCGCCGCGGCCGGGATTGTTCCTGACGGGAGACGTGGCGCGGGTGGTGGAGCCGTTTACGGGCGAGGGGATTTACTATGCGCTGAAGAGCGGGATGCTGGCGGGGCAGGCGGCGGTGATGGAGATGTCAGGGAATCCGGCGGGCGGTTGGTATGCGCGGGAGCATGGGGCGATGTACCGGAAGCGGTTCTGGGTGAACCGGCTGGCGCGGGTGGCGGTGACGCGGCCGTGGGTTGGATCGGTGGTGATCCGGGCGGGGGCAGCGTTTCCGGGCCTGTTGCGGTGGGTGACGTCGAAGGTGGTGAGGCCGTTGTCAGCGATGGGGAGCTGAGACATCGGCACCGGTGCTGACGATGCCGAAGACGACGGAGTCGCCGGGGACTGGGCCGTCAGCGCCGTAGCTGGTGGTGACCATGCGGCCGGCGGGGACGCCGCGGCCGAGGAGGAAATCGCGGACGGCGATGGCGCGGCTTTCGGCGAGTTGGCGAGAGTATTCGGGGTCACCGGTGGCTGCGCCTCCGGCGATGACGACGCGTTCCGGATGGCCTTTGAGCCATGTGGCGGTTTCGCGGAGTTGTTCGGTGGCGGGTTTGGAGATGAGGTGGGAATCGCGGTCGAAGCGGATCGGAGGGAGGATGCCCGTGCGGACCCGGGAGCTTTCGGGGCCGATGAGGGCAGGGGCGTCGATGCGGCGCGGAGTGGCGGACATTTTTTCCGAGTCGTCCGGGGGCAGGTCGACTTGTTCCTTGCCTGAGACGACGCTGTGCATGGCGCGGACGGCGTGGCAGCCGGAGAGTGCGCCGGTGAGGCAGAGGGCCGGGAAAGCGAAGAGGGCACAGAGCGGTCTCATTGACTGCATCTGTGCCCTCCGCATGAGGGTTTGGCAAATCCCGGGTGTCAGAATCGGACGGCGACGCCTGCGCTGAGGAGGAGGTCGTTCTTCTTGTTACCAGCGGCTGGGGTGTTGTCGTAGATGCTGTTCACGCTGGTGCGGAAGCTGAGGTCTTCGGTGACGTCGAAGTCGAGAGCTGCGGCGGCGACGAGGAAGAAGTTTTCCCAGTCTTCGGCTTCGGTGTTGAAGGTGACGCTTTGAGTGAGGGAGACGCCGTCAGCGATTTTCCATGTGAGTTTTTCTGCGGCCTGGATGGCGAAGTAGCTGTCGGTGGTGCCGCCGAGTTTTTCCCAGACGTAGGACGGACCGGCTTCGAAGCTGAGTTTGGCGGCGTCGTTCTTGACGAGATAGTAGCCGGAAGTGATGGCCGGGGAGAGACGATAGGAGAGGTCAGCCATGTCGTCGTAGAGGAAGCCCGTGCTGAGGCCTGCGAAGCAGCGGTCGCTGAAGAGGCGATTGTACTGAGCGGCAGCGCGGAGGAGCTGGGTGGAGGTGGCGGAGTCGGTTTCGCCGTAGCCGCCGAAGACATTGAAGAGGGCTTCGTTGTTTGCTTCGCGGTAAGCGGCGTCGAAGGCGGCGGTGACGAGGAGATTGTCAGCGTTGCCGGAGTTGAGGGCGAAGCCGATGGCGGCGGTGTTGGTCCAGCCCATGGCGTTGACGGTGTCGGCGGCCTTCTTTTCCTTGAGGGTTTTGCGTGCGGCTGGTGCGGGGTCTTCGGCGAGACCGCGTAGGGCGTAGGAGATGGTGGCCATGACGGCGAGGTCATTGCTCTTCTGGCCTGCGGCGGGGGTGTTGTCGTAGGTGTTGCGGACGAAGGAATTGAGACTCCAGTTGCGGTTCACGCGGAAGTTGAAGCCGGCGTCGGCGACGAGGTACCAGTTGTCCCAGTCTTCGGCTTCGGTGACGAAGGCGACGGACTCGACGAATTTGACGCGGTCGTTGAATTTGTGGGAGAAGCGCTGGGCGAGGCGGACGGTGAAGTAGTCGTTCTGGACGCCGCCTTGTTTTTCCCAGAGGTAGCCGGCACCTGCTTCGAAGGCGAGGGTGGTGGCGTCGTTTTTGATGGCGTTGAAGCCGAGGGTGGGGCCGACATTGACGCGGTAGTCGAGGTCAGCGATGCTGTCGTACCATGCGTCGGCGAGGATACCTGCGTAGAACGGGCCGCTGAGCGTGTGGTTCCATGAGGTGTAGGCGTGGAGGTTGTCGGCGGCTTTGAGGCCGTCTGTTTCGCCGTAGATGTAATCGGTACCGAAGTAGAATTCGTCGGTTGGGGTGATGTAGCTGGCGAGGAAGCGAGCGGTGAGGTTGAGATTGTCCGAGTTGCCGGAGGTCATGCCGTAGCCGACTGCTGCGGTGATTTCCCATGGGCTGACGGGAGGTGCGGTGATCTCGGCGGGTGCCTTGCCGAGGGCTGGGGTGGTGCCGGCGGCGGCTGGCAGGGTGGCGAGGAGACCGGGGAGAGCGGTCGCGATGGCGATCCGGCGCAGGCTTGGGAATGTCGACATGTTCAGGGAGTGGTTAGCGTTCAGTTCAGGTTGTTCAGAGTTCCCGGGAAACCGGAGCGCGGATTGAAGGCGGAGGGTTTGGGTTTGTCACCAGGAAAATCGCGCTACGCAGATGCGGGAATGGAGGGGTGGGGGATGGCCATGAGGAGCTTGAAATGGGTAGTGCGTGAGATGGGGAATGAGGTATGGTTTCCTGCATGAAGCCCAACCGATTGCGGCAAGCCGCGTTTGCGATGATACTCCCAGCCATTGGTTATGCGGTGGGGCGGCGAGTGGACGGGCCGCGCGAGAGTGGGCGGGATGCGGGTGGGGGAGCGGTGGTGGCGAGTGGGGTGGCGGGGGTGCGAGGGGGAGGGGACGTTGGTGGAGGAGTGGTGCGAGGGTTTGACGGGACATTGGAGGGATTGATGGCGATTGCGAAGGGAGCGAAGACTCCGTGGCGGGCGCAGTGGCCGTTGCAGATGGCGCTGATGCCATTGGGGGCGGAGGAGATTGCGAAGCTGACGAGGGCGGCACCGTGGCGGCAGGGGATGTTGTGGCATGAGGCGGCGGTGGCGGATGCGCTAGTGCGGGTGTGGGCGGAGAAGGATGCGAGTGGGGCGCTGGCGTGGGCTTCGCAGGTGGTGCCGGTGTACCGGAGGACGGAATTGCGTGGGGAGATCTTGAAGGCGTACGGGGCGGTGGACATGGATCGGGCGCTGGCGCTGGCGCGGAAGATCACGCCTGAGGACGACCGGCGAGCGGCGATGTGTCAGTTGGCGGAATCGCTGGCGGCGACGGACCCGGA
>CANHUG010000422.1 GCA_947462995.1 Verrucomicrobiales bacterium
GAGCCATCACAGCTCTCTCCGTGTGCGGAGCACGCCTACCCGCCCCTCCCAACACGCCCTCTCCATCCGAGCCTCTCCGAACCCGCCCCCTCTCCCAACCCGCCCATTTCAAATCTCAAATCTCAAATCTCAAATCTCAAATCCCCTCCCCCCTCCCAACCCGCCAATCTCACCTCTCACCTCACACTTCACACTTCACACTTCTCACTTCTCCCGGAGCGCCCCCTCCGCCTCCAGCACCGCTAGGTTCCACACATGGAACCGCAATCCCGCCAGCACGCCCAGCAGACGTCCATCCGCACTGAATCCTAACGCCGTCACCGCCCCACCCAGCGGATGCCGCAGATTCCCCAGCACCGCCCCACTCCCCGGCGCATGAATCGACACCGCCTCCGGCGTCAGCACCAGCGCCGCATACCGTCCGTCCGCACTCGCCGCCACCCGCACGTCCGCCGCAGGCACCTCCGCCCCCGCCCGCCACAATTCCCGCCCACCATCCACATCCCAGCACCGCACCAGCCCGTCACCCGCCACTAGCACGTTCGCACCCCCAGGCACAAACGCCGCATCCGCAAACACCTTCGCCATCGGCACATCCCGCCAACGCTCCCCTTCCGGCCCCCCATTCGGAAACACCCGCACCAGCGGCTTCCCTTTGTCCACCCCGCCCACTAGCAATCGTTCCCCGTCATCACTGTACCGCACCAGCTTCGGAACCTCCACCGCCTGCTCCAGGCACATCCGCTTCGTCCACTGTTTACCTCCGCCCTCCGCAGCTTCCAGCAGCGCCAGTTGCCTCGTTCCAACCACCGCCATCTCCCGCCGCCTCGGATGCATCGCCACCACCGGATCCCCCTCGAATCCCGTCCCCACCACATACCTCGGATCGTTCCAGTCCACCCCCGGTGCCGGCAGTAGCTTCCCAAAAACTCCAGCCCCCGCCACCAATCGCTCCATCACCCCCACCCCAACCCCCAACCCGATCGGCAGCGCCGCCACCTTCCCCGCCACCGCCCGCATCGCCACCCCTCCCGCCGGATCCACCGCCAGACTCCGCAACCGCCCGCAATCGATCGATGTCACCGGCACACATCCGTCCGCCTCAAACGTATGAATCCCATGCCCCGCCGTCACCGAAAACCTCCCGCGGTCCGGCCAAGCCACCACTCCAGGCACCCCGCGGAAATAGGTGTTCACCGCCGGACTAGGAACCAGCCGCGCCGACGCCACCGCCTCCGATGGCACAAACCGGCAGATCACCCGCCCACCTCGATCGTTCCGCGAAATCCCCAGCTTCGTCCCATCCCCCGACACCACCACATTGTGCCCCGGCCAGTTCATCTGCGCCACCTCCCGCCCGGTCACCGCCTCAAACACTTTCGTCAAGCCGTCCCGACCCTGCGTCAGCACATGCTTCCCGCCGTCAAACGCCAGAATCGTGTCCGCCGCCCCCGAATGCGCCGTCACCACCCACAGCGGCCTCCCATCATCCACCCTCCACGCCGCCACCCGCCCGTCAATCATCGCCGCAAATATCCGCTTGTTGTCAGGACTGAACGCCGCCGCATGCACAAAATACGTGCTCGCCAGCACATACTCCCTGACAACCTTCCCGCTCGCCGTCTCCACCAGCTTCAGCCCGAACCCGGTCTCATGCACCGCCGCCAGTATATACCGCCCATCCCCGGAAATCGCCTGCGGACACCACCCCTTTCCCACCGACTCAAGGTATCGATGCTCCACCGGCGTTGCCTCCAGATCACACACAAGAATCTGCTGTCTCTCCCGCTCGTACCCCGTAAACCAACGACCATCCGCCGAGAAGAAATTCCACACATACAGCGGCGGCATCCGGTGCACCACTTCCCCCTTCTCCGTATCCCACAACTCCGCCTCGCGTTCCTTCGTAATCAGCAGCAGCCGCCCGTCCTTCCCTAACGGCCCACTCAGCAGGCTCGTCTTCGACAACGAAGGCACTTTCCTCACCACTTTCCCAGTCGCCGTCTCCCGGATCGCCGTATGGTCCCGCTCTCTCGTCGGAAAATACCGGAAATCCGCATCAGGCCGACCCGCATGCCCTCGGCTGTCATACGCCAGCACCCCCTCCTCCACAAACTGAGGCAACGCCAGCAGGCTCGCCTTCAATTCCAGCGACTCCACCTTCCCCGCAAGCCCCGGCGACGCCCCCGCCGCCGCCAGCAACTCTTCCCGCGCATCCCACGGCCCGGTCCGCAATCTCGCCCTGATCCCCGCATACGTCGCCGCCCCCTCTCCCTTCCGGCTCGCCTCCTCCGCCGCCTGCAACGCGGTCTCCCGCTCCCTCGACTCGGTCAGCAGTCTCCGGTCAGTCCGCGCCGCCCGCCACGACGTCCCCGCAAGCAACACCAACGCCGCCACCAGCGACACCGCTAACAACCCAAGCGCCGGATTCCGCCGCGCCCACCGCCACGCCCGCTCCGCCCCGCTCGCAGGACGCGCCAGAATCGGACGATGCTCCAGCCACCGCCTCAGATCCGCCGCAAACCCCGCCGCACTCGCATACCGCTGCCTCGGATCCTTCGCTAGGCTCTTCCCAGCTATCACCGCAAGATCCCGCGGCACTTCCACCGGCAGCCCCGGCAGCGCCTCCTCCACAATCTTCCGCAGCAATGCCGGCACCCCAGCCGCATCAAACGGCACTCTCCCCGTCAGCAATTCATAAAATACCGCCCCGAGACTCCACACATCACTCGCCACCGTCGCCTGCGCCGCATTCGCCTCCGCTACCTCCGGTGCAGAATAATGCGGGGTCCCCAGAAAATCCCGCGTCATCGTCAGGCTCTCCGCACCGTCCAGCAGCTTCACCAGACCGAAATCACTCAGATACGGCGCCCCCATCTCGTCAAACAGTACGTTCGCTGGCTTGATGTCCCGATGCAGCACACCGTGCCGGTGCGCATAATCCAGCGCATCCCCCAGCCGCACCACCAGCTCGGCAATCTCCCGCCACTTCCCCGCATAATCCCCGCGCCGCGCCGCCAGCGTCCCGCCCGACGCTAACTTCATCGTGTAAAACGGCAAATCCTCCGTCTCATCAACACGGTACACCGGCAGAATCGCCGGATGCTCCAATCCCGCTAACGTTCTCGCCTCCTGACGGAACCGCACCCGCATGTCCGCATCGTCCCCCAGTTGCGGCCGCAGCATCTTCAACGCCACCTCCCGCCCAGGCCCGCGCTCCCACGCCAGATACACAATCCCCATCCCCCCGCGCGCAATCTCCGCCCTCACATCATGCCCCGGCACCCGCAACGCCGCCACTCCTCCCCCACCAACCACTCGCACACCCTCGCCTTCGCCACCACCCGCACTCGTCTCCCCCTCGCCCCATAAACATGTCACACAAATCCCGCCCGAATGCCCAGCCGGCAATCGCCGCCCGCAGTCCAGACACTCTCGCTCCCCCACGCTCGTCGCAGCCTCATTCATACCCTCACTTCCCCTCCAGCAATCGCCGCAGATACTCCATCTCCTCGTCGATCTCGTGCGGCGCTCCCACCGTCCGCCTCACCTCCGCTCGCAGGCACTCCCGCAACCGCCGCCGCCACGTCAGCACCTCCGACTTGAACGCCGCCAGCGTCAACCCCACCCGCCGCCCTCCCTCTTCGTAACTCACCACTTCCCC
>CANHUG010000423.1 GCA_947462995.1 Verrucomicrobiales bacterium
CACCGGTGGCGGCTTTGTGGAAGGCGTCTGATTCGATAGGGATTGCATAGGCGGCTTTGGAGCGCAGCCCGTCATCGGCCCATGGAATCGGGGCATGAGGATTGTCCCATTTGAAGGATTTTATGGCGGCGGCTTCGGCCATGGAGCGAGCTAAACCTTGCGGCAGGCTCTGCAGGAGTGTGCCGATGGAGCCGGGGTGTTTTCTGGCCGCTGTCCCGAATGCGGAGCGGAGGTCGGCCATGTTCTTGAGTCCGGCGACGCCCTTCGAAGCGATCTGTTTGGCGACAGCGGAGGACTGGAAGTCCTCGGATCGAATGCTGGTGAAGAGTTGTTTCAACTGGGTGCTGGTCCATGTGCCGTTCAATCGTCCATCCAAGCCCGAGAGCAGGTGCTCGGCATGGTTGATGGATACCGAATCCATGCCGACAAGGAGGAGGGGAATGGCGTCCTTATCCCACAACTTGGCGAGTGCGTCGTCAGGTCCTCCGGCCTCCACGAGCGCCTTGAGGATGGCGGATTCCGACTTGGCGGCAGAAGGGGCATCCTTGGCGAGTTCGAGTGCGCGTCCGAGATTCTGCTTCGCGGCTGCGGTGAGCATGGTTTGCCAGAGAAGGTTGGATTGTGCCTCCGTGCGAAGCAGCTTGAGGACTTCGACCAAGCGATTCTCGGGGAGTTCCCACAGGCTTCCGGCGAATTGGGGAATGAGCTCGAGACTTTCTTCGAGACTGGCGGTCCGGAGAAGTCTCGCCATGGCTACCTCGTCGGGTTCGTCCGCCTTTGTGGAAAAGGGAGGATGCTCCTTGGCTTTCCTCGCGGGCTGCGTTGCCGTCGCAACTGCCGCAGAGTCAGCCTTTGGGCTGTCGAGCAACGTCCGGCGGATGAGGACACCGCATCCGATCCCGATGCCGCCGCTGAGCACCACGGACAAGACCTTTGATGAAAGTGCACGGTGGACGGGTGTCATTTGCTAGAAACTCCCGATGCACTGGTGTACTTCGATAGCATCTCCTGTTTCAGGTTCGGGTCGGCGATGTGCGAGGCCCAGATACGGCAAGCCTCCTGATCCATTCGGATCTGACCGATAAGGGCGACGATCGCAGTATCGGGAACGGTGTGCCCGGATTGCATGACCCGATCCAATTGCGAAGACGCCTCGTATGGGTCGATCTGGGCCAGGTTGGCTGTGGTTTGCTGGATGAACGCGCTGCGCAGCGTTTCATCTTCGATGAGGATGGCGGCATCGTAGACGCGGGTGGCGTCGGCGGAACGTTCCAGGAAGCCGCTGACGACTTCCTTCACCTTTGAGTCCAGTTCTCCGGTGGTGGACATTCTGCCGAGCGAGGCCGCGACCTCGGCCACCGGCGCGTCACCGGACAGCACCTGCGCCGCCTGGGCGGCAAAGACGCCTTCTCTGCGGTCGGGCGGGAGGGAGGAAATGAGGTTGTCGGTCACCTGAGCAGGAAGCTTCTTCATGAGGGCTTCGCGGATGTCCGGATTTGAGGTGGACGCGAGGATTTCTGCAGCCTTTACTGGATCGAGGGCGGCGATGCGGTCGACTGCGGTTCGGACGGCTCTGGTGACGTGGTGAGTGGGTTCCAGTTTTTCGAGGCCGCGCAGGGCGACGGTCAGCTGCGGGACGTCTGCGGTCTCGAGGCTTTGCGCCGTGGCCGGACTGTCCAGCAGTTCCGGGTGTTCCACGGACATCGGCAGGAGTGTTTCGACAAAGATTCGTTTCCCCTGTGGATCCAAACAGTCCCACCAACCCTTCGCGAGCTGTTCCGCTCGTCCTTCGGCGATCGCACTTTGCAGCCACTCTCTGAAGACCAACGGATTTTCATCGCGTGCGTGGCGGAGAGCCTGGAAAAACCCAAAGCTGTTACCGAGCAGAGATTCGCGTTTATCCCATGATAGATCGAGAAGTCTGGCGCAAAGCAGAATGCCATCATTCCTGTTGCCGCGGGGTAAAAGGTTGATACGATCTTCACCGGGTACACGCCTGAGGAACTCCGAGATTTCGTCTGCGTCGCAATCCCAGCGATTGCTGATCATCAGAGATGTCTCCGACGGTACCCCTTTCGCCACTGAAGAACGGTCATGCCTTTCGGCCTTGCCGACACCGAAATGATTGTGTCTCTCCCTCGTGCGGTCCTCTTGGTCAAACACAGACACACCCATCAGGCACCCAATAGCTAAGGATGCGATGCAAAGGGAGGTGTGGGCACGGTGCATGTGGAGACTGAACCCGGTGCCTCAGACAGCTGTTCCCACACAATAGGTCGGTATGTTGGTGCCGGTTTTGCACCAGATTGTTGAAGCGCTGAAAGGTGCTCCGCTGGCGTCGGTGCAATTCCCCGAGCATCTCCACTCCGCGTCGCTAGGACTTCCGGAGAGGGGGGCGCATTGACCGGTGATGCTACAATTGCCAGAAAGACCGAGGTGGGGATTAGCCTGAAAAAGACCGTGGGAAACGGTAACACCCGATCCGAATGCCAATGCAACTCCAGTGGATGTCTTGATGAACGAACGACGTGTATTCATGGTCTGAACGGTATAACGGTGATGGTTTAGATTCCCTGGCGATTCGCGGTCGCCATTAATTTCTGACTTTACACAGGGGGGGGGGCGGGTTGTAAACAAAAAAGTTATGCCGACGCGAAATAACACTGACGGGCCGCGATTCATCATGCTGGGCGGGTTCCTTGGGTCCGGGAAAACGACGACCTTGCTGCGGCTGGCGCAACAATTGCAGCGGGCCGGGAAGCGGGTGGGGATCATTACGAATGATCAGGCTGCGGGGCTAGTGGATACGGCGCTGATGGAGGAATTGAACCTGCCGGTTTCCGAGATTGCGGGCGGGTGTTTCTGTTGTCGGAGCGGGAGTCTGGTGGAGGCGCTGGGGAAACTGACGGCGGCTAGCCAGCCGGAGGTGTTCCTTGCAGAGCCTGTGGGGAGCTGCACGGATCTTGTGGCGACGGTGAGTCTTCCGTTGGAGCGCATCTACAATGCGGGGTTCACGATGGCGCCGTATGCGGTGCTGGTGGATCCCTATCGGGCCATGCAGACGCTGGGAGTGGAGGAATTGAGCCGGAGTGCGGTGAAGGCAGCCACGGGCAGAGTTGCCAGTGAGAGCGCGTCGGAACGGAGTGCCGGACGAATCCCACGGGGTGGCGGGGTGAGGGTCCGAGAGACGGCTGGAAAAAATGGGATTCAGACCCGGGAGGGGGTGTTTTCGCCGGATGTGAACTACATCTACCGGAAGCAGCTGGAGGAGGCGGAGATCATCGTGATCAACAAGACCGATGTGATTGCGCCGGAGCGATTGGTGCGGTTGCGGGAGGCGCTTGGGAGGGAGTATCCTGACGCGGAGATTCTGTGTGTGGCGAGCCGGGAGGGGACGGGCCTTGATGTGCTATTTGAGGTGCTGACGACTCGCGAGGGTGACACCCGGCGCGTGATGGAGGTGGATTACGCCCGTTACGGAAAGGGTGAGGCCATGCTGGGTTGGTACAATGGGCAGCATGAAGTGAGCGTGACAGGATCAGCAGGCAAAGGCCCGAAGGGTTCGCGCAAGACGGGGCGCCCCGGGGATTGTGGCGGTCCGGGGATTGATGGCAATGCGTGGCTTCTTGATCTGGCGTTGCGGGTGCGGACGGTATTGCGG
>CANHUG010000424.1 GCA_947462995.1 Verrucomicrobiales bacterium
CTCGTCCCGATGATCAGGATGAAACCACTCGCAATCCACCCCGCTCCCCACCCGCACCAGCCGATCATACCCGCCCTTCTCCAGCGTCTCCACCTCCCCGCGACTCCCCACCACCGTGAATGCCCCAAGCCCATGCACCCACTGCTGCATTCTCTCCGCCGGACGCCTCAGCCATCCCAACCCGCATCCCGCCACACGCTCCCCAAATCCCTCGCCATACTCCATCCCGAAAGGAATCCCCTGGCTCCGCGCCGCAGCCACCGCTCCCATCCCCCGCCAGCTCTCCATCGCTATATATACCACCTCCGGACGCTCCTCCCGCCACGCCCCCACCAACCGACCCCACGGATTCATCCCCATCCGACTCACCCGACATCCCCCCACCCGCTCTTCGTAAACACCTCGACCCGCCCCGCCACTCCACACCCTCACATCATGCCCAAGCCCTGCCAACCCACTACCCAACCTCCCCAGCACCCATGACCTCCCGCCCGCATCAGGCTGGTGTGTCTCCGTGACAATCGCAACTCGCATGGTTCAATTCATGCCATCTCAGGCATATCCTATTCCTACCAGATCTCCGCATTTCCCGAAGCCCTTTCACGTGCCGTTTCCGCTACAAGCCTCCACTCCTCTAGCCCCCTCCCAAGCCCTCCCAGCCCTATCCCCATGGACCGTCTCATCCCCTGCCCAGGCTGCAGCATGCCCGTCTCCCCAACCGACGACCCAACCTGCCCCAAATGCAGCTCCCCAGTCCTCGGCCACGTCTTCCGCGGTCTCCTCGAAGTCGATGTCGCCCACTCCGGCGAATCATGGGAAACCGCCAGATCCAAAATCACCGCCGCCATCAACCAAGGTATCCTCCACGGCCACAAAGGCGTCAAAATCATCCACGGCTACGGCGCTTCCTCCGGCCGCGCACGCATCCGCAACGAAGCCATCCACCTCCTCCGCTCCCTCGCCTCCACCACCTCCGGCCGTCTCTCCCAGGACCGCCACAACCCCGGCGCTCACATCCTCTGGCTCAATCGCTGATCCCCTCACCCCTCCGTTAAATCGGAATGAATCCACCCACCTCCCCCCTCACCCCAACCACCTCCTCCCCTCGCAATCCCGCGATCTTCCTCTTGACCCTTCAGGGTTCCGAACGACCTGTTGAACTTGATTTTACAGTCCCTGCGCTTCGGGGACGCACAACCAACGCCTCCGCTCACCACGGTGGCTCACGGGGGCCCGCCCCCTGTGCGGAGTCGACAGCGCCGGCCCCTCGGATCCTCCGGGCTTCTACCCCCGGCAGATCCGTCTGACACTTCCCTTTCCCCGCCCCTTTTCCCAATCCTTTTCCACCCTTTCCCCATCTCCTCTTCCCCGTGATTTCCCTCCTCGGAAAACTCTTCGGCTGGTTCTCAAACGACATCGGCATCGACCTCGGCACCGCCAATACCCTCGTCTACGTCAAAGACACAGGCATCGTCCTCCGCGAACCCTCAGTCGTCGCCGTCAAATCCGGCACCAATGAGGTCCTCGCCGTCGGCGATGACGCCAAACGCATGCTCGGCCGTACCCCCGGCAACATCGTCGCCATCCGCCCACTCAAAGATGGCGTCATCGCTGACTTCGAAGTCACCGAAGCCATGCTCCGCCACTTCATCCAGAAGGTCCACAACAGCAGGCGCATGGCACGCCCTCGCGTCGTCATCGCCGTCCCCTCCGGTATCACCGAAGTCGAAAAACGCGCCGTCAAAGAAAGCGCCTCCATGGCCGGAGCCCGCGAGGTCTACCTCATCGAGGAACCCATGGCCGCCGCCATCGGCGTCGGCCTCCCAGTCCAGGAAGCCAGCGGCAACATGATCGTCGACATCGGCGGCGGTACCACCGAGGTCGCCCTCATCTCCCTCTCAGGCATCGTCTACTCCCGCTCGGTCCGCGTCGCCGGCGACGAACTCGACGAATCCATCGCCCAATACATGAAACGGGCCTACAACCTCATGATCGGGGAACGCACCGCCGAAGATATCAAAATCCGCATCGGCTCCGCCTACCCCCTCAGCAAGGAAACTACCATGGAAGTCAAAGGCCGCGACATGGTCGCAGGTCTCCCCAAAACCATCACCATCACCTCCCAGGAGGTCCGCGAAGCCCTCCTCGAACCACTCAACACCATCGTCGACTCCGTCCGAGTCTCCCTCGAACGCTGCCCCCCGGAACTCTCCGCTGACCTCGTCGACAGAGGCCTCGTCCTCGCCGGCGGCGGCGCTCTCCTCCGCGGGCTCGATAAACTCCTCTCGGAAGAAACCGGGCTCCCCGTCCACGTCGCAGAAGACCCTCTCAGCGCCGTCGCCGAAGGCACCGGCAAGGTCCTCAACGAACTCGCCTTCCTCAAACAAGTCACGTCCTCCGACTCCTGATCCCATGAGCCGCCACGGCAGCGTCGCACCTCACCCGCTCCCAGCGGATGCCGCGACCCCGCCCCCCGTCACCGCCCGCGACTGACAGGCCGCCATGAACCGCCTCAACCTCATCGCCCTCGCCGTCTTCACAGGACTGCTGGTCTGGGTCTTCACGTTCGATTCCCCCAAAACGCGCCTCATCCAAACGCGCGTCAATGCCGCCTTCGCCTCCTTCAAACGCAGCGGCGCTGAAGTCCAAGGCGCCCTCTCCGGCAACGCCGACGTCCAGAAGTCTCCCGCACAGCTCCTCTCCGAAAACGAACGGCTCACCATCGAAAACGCAGAACTCCGCGTCTACAAATCCCGCGTCGATCAGCTCCAGTCCGAAGTCTCCCGTCTCGATTACCTCCTCGGCTTCGTCAAACGCCAGGACACCGCCCTCATCCCCGCCAAAATCCTCGCCCGCAAAACCGCCGCATGGTACCGCCAGGCCACCATCGACAAGGGCCGCAACCAAGGCGTTCTCGACGGTAGCCCCATCGTCATCCCCACAGGCACCGACGGCCGCCCAGCCCTCGTCGGCCGCGTCGCACGCGCCGACGCCAACGAAGCCGAAATCCTCTTCATCACCGACGAACTCTGCAAAGTCGCCGCCCGCATCGAGGGCTCCGGCGACCGCGGGCTCCTCGAAGGCATGCGCGTCTCCGCCGCCAGACGGCCGGAACTCCGCCTCCGCTATCTTCCCCGTAACGCTGCCATCAAGCAGGGCCAGAAGGTCCTCAGCCATGACAGCACCAACCGCTTCCCGCCGGACATTCTGCTCGGCACCGTGATCGATTTCCGCGACGGCGACGCTTCCAGCGAAGCCATCGTGGAGCCTGCCGTAAATCTCGACGATTTACCGTACGTCCTAGTGATGCAGTTGGTGCCGGAGGAAACCCACGCCCCTCCAGCCGCTGCACCGAAATGATCTTCGTCGTCCTCCTCTTCGTCCTCACTGGCTTCGGGCTCATCCTCCAGGACTTCATCCCCGCCGTCGACGCGGTCTACCACGCCCGCATCCTCGTCGTCCCGGTCATCTTCTTCGCCGGTGCCCTCAGCGTCCCCTACCCGCTCATGCTCCTGCTCGCCTTCGTCACAGGCTTCATGTGGGACGCCCTCAACTCCATCCCAGCCGCCTTCCCCGACGTCGTCGCCGCCGCCGTTCAGGTCGGCGCCCCACCACCCGTCTCCGGCGGCACCTTCGGCATCACCATCTTCTTCTACGC
>CANHUG010000425.1 GCA_947462995.1 Verrucomicrobiales bacterium
ACGCAGTGGCTGCGCGAATCCTCCATCCGCTCCGCCGCCCTCACCCAATCCTCCGACGCCGCCCGCCAGATCGCCGACCTCCAATCCTCCGCCGCCAAATCCTCCGCACGGCTCACCGCCTTCGAATCCGAAATCGCGCGCCTCACCGCCCTCCAGCAGGAAACCGCCGCCGCCCTCGCCGACGCCAACACTAAGCTCAAATCCATCACCCCAGCCGACCCAGCCACCACCGAGAAACTCCGCACCGATCTCACCGCTCGCAACGAAACCATCACCACTCAGAACGAAGCCCTCAAAAAGCTCGCCGCCGAACGCGACAACCTCGTCCGCCAGCTCAACGAACGCACCCGCGCATGGAACGATCTCGTCAGGAAATCCTCCGGCGGAAATCCTGACTGATTCCTTGCCGATCCCCGGCCGGTCCCCGCCCTCTCACAAAAAAACGGGGGAGACCGGCACCACGCCAGCCTCCCCCGCTTCTATCAGTTCTCAACTCAGGGCTGCTTGCCTTCCTTGATCGCTTCCAGCGACTTCTCCAGCATCTCCTTCGCCTTCTCCGGAGCCTTCGAAACCGCCTGCTCCGCCAGCTTCACCGCTTCATCCTTGTTCCCCGCCGCCAGCTTCACCCGCGCCGCCGCATCCAGCACCATCGCGTCTTCACCCTTCGTCAGCTCCATCGCCTTGTCCGTCAGCTCGCTAGCCTTATCTACCACTTCCTTCGGCGCATCCTTGATCCCGATCAACTGACGCGCAATCATCCCCAGATTCACTGGATTCTTGCCCACCGGCGAATCCGCAATCGCCCCGGCGTACTTCACGGCCCCAGCCGCGTCACCTTTGTCAATCGACACGCGCAAACGCATCCCCACCAGCTGCGACACCATCTCCGGATTCTCCTTCTCCATCAAGTCCAGCTCGGCCGAAATCTTGTCGTAATCCTTCTCCTTCGCCGCCGCATTGATCACCGCCATGTGCTTCTGCATCCCCGCACGGCCCGCATCTTCCTTCTCCTTCGCCGCCTTCGCCGCCGCGATGTCATACTTGCCAGCCACAATCTCGCCCAGCGTCTCGCTCTTCAATCCCGCAGGGTGCCCGATCCACACAATCTTCCCGTCCTTGCCCACAATGAACGCACTCGGAATCCCGTTCTGCCCCGCCGCCTGCATCCAGTTCACCGCCATATAACCTTTCTCCTCCTCGCTCTTGTCGTCCAGCGCCACACGATAGGACATCTTCTCGCCCATCTCCTTGATGAACGGCTCCACCTTCGCCTCTTCCTTCTCCCAGCAATCCTGACCGATGAACACCACTCCCTTGTCCTTCCACTCCTCATGCAGTTCATCCAAATGAGGAATCGTCGCACGGCAAGGCCCGCACCACGTCGCCCAGAACTCCACCACATACACCGTGTCCTTCGCAAATTCCTTCACCGCTTCCCCCTGAACCCACTTCGCCACCTTCAACGCCGGTGCCGCGTCGCCGATCTTCAAGGTGGTCTCAGCAGACGCAGCAAGCACGGTTCCGAATAAGGCAGCTGTCGCGATGGAATAGATTGGTTTGTTCATGGTATTGGAAACAGGCGTGCAACATAGCGGATCACCGCCTCCCTGTCGCGGAAAAAATCCCACCGCGTCCCCGGCAGCACCCCGCACCCGCCAACACGAATCCCGCCCACCCTCTCCACCCCAACCCCGGAAACCCTCAACCCCAGCTCGCCCCCCTCCAGCCAGAAATGATCGCCAGTTCCCCATCTCCTGTCGACATTGAAAGAAAACGGCCGCTCTCTTTCAATCTTCTGGACAATTGTTCGACTCCTTGCAAAGTGTCGAATCTTTGAAAGAAAACCACCAAACCCTTTCAATCTCGAATCATGCAGCGCGGCCCCACCGGTTACTTCAGCCCGATCTCCACCGTAGGAGAACCAGCCCGCGCGTTCATCCCGCACCCGCTGCCACCAGAGCCTCCCCTCGAACTGGATGGCGACCTGGGCTCGCTGCTCGATTCAGCTTCCATCGCCATCGGGCGACTGGATGGAATCTCACTGATCCTGCCGGACCCGGAACTTTTCATCTACACCTACATCCGGCAGGAAGCCGTGCTCTCCTCCCAGATCGAGGGCACCCAATCCTCTCTCTCCGACTTGCTGCGCCATGAACTGGACGGAGCCCCCGCCGCTCTCCTCGAGGATGTCACTGAAGTGTCCTGCTACGTGGATGCCATGCAGCATGGCCTGGAGCGGCTGAAAAATGGCGAACCGCTTTCCCTCCGCCTGCTAAGGGAAATCCATGCAAGGCTTCTGGCACACGGCCGGGGCAGCTCAAAGCAACCAGGAGAGTTCCGCCGCAGTCAGAACTGGATCGGCGGCAGCCGCCCGGGAAATGCCCGCTTCGTCCCGCCCCCTCCGGATGCTGTGCTCGATTGCATGGGAGCCATGGAAAAATTCCTCCACAACGACCCAGTTCAGACAAGGCCCCTGCTCAAAGCCGCCCTCGCCCACGTCCAGTTCGAAACCATTCACCCGTTTCTGGATGGAAATGGCAGGCTGGGCCGCCTCCTCATCACCTTCCTGCTGTGCGCGGAAGGCGTCCTCCGGCAGCCGCTCCTCTACCTCTCCCTCCACTTCAAACGCCACCGCAGCACCTACTACCGGCTGCTCCAGGAAATCCGCGAGACCGGCAACTGGGAAGAATGGCTGCGCTTCTTCTTCGACGGCATCATCACCACCTCCGCCGCCGCCACCACCACCGCCCGGAGACTCCTCGACCTCTTCGCCACGCACCGGAAGCTCCTCGCCGAAGAATCCGCCACCGTGCTCAGGCTCCACGAGCGCCTCCAACAGCACCCCGTCATCTCCGCCATGGCCGCCGCTCAGGCGCTCGGCGTCACTCACCCCACCGCCACCAAAGCCCTGCGCACTCTCGAACGCCACGGTATCGTGCGTGAGGTAACCGGCGGAGACTACCGCCGCCTCTACACCTATTCAGACTATCTCGCCATCCTCGGCGAAGGAACAGAACTCTCCTCCTGACTTCCCATCCCCGCCCGACAGTCACCCGCAGCCGTCAAATCCGTCGAGACCCTCACCATCCAGACGAAAACCGGAAAAACATCCCCTCCGCATCGCGGCTGAATCTTCATCGTTCCCAAAACACCCAGATCTCTGCCGCCGATCTCCCCCCACCTCACTTCTTCTTCTCTTCAATGCGGAGCAGCTTGCGCTGCTGCTCCTCCGTGAATCCCCCGGAAAGCACGTACTGCTGCAACCCCGCCTTGTCCTTGCTTCGCCACGCATCCGCCACCCGCTCCACCGCACGCCAGCGCCGCCCCTCATCATTGATCGACTGCGCCCACGGCATCGTGTCCGCCGGATTCTGACGCATCACTTCATACGTGTACTTCTCAATCGGCCGATCCAGATGCGGCCCGGGCGGCTGCGACGCCAGCTGCTGCGCCGCGGCATTCCGATCATACTGAATCCACCGCCCGAAAATCCGATCGTAGTAATCACCCTCCCGCTCCTTCGCCGGCAGCGACCCAACCCACTGCAGCGCCTCCTGCGGATTCACCCGCGCCCACGATTCCGCCAACTCGACCCGCGCCGGTCCGATGTTCTCCTTGTTCGTCACACTCCGCTCCATCCAATCCTTCGCCGAC
>CANHUG010000426.1 GCA_947462995.1 Verrucomicrobiales bacterium
CTGGACGCCCAAGGGAGCCATCATCCGCCAGGAACTCCAGAACTTCATCAGCACCGAACTCACCCGCCAGGGCTACAGCCAGGTCTTCACCCCGCACATCGGCAAACTCGCCCTCTACAAAACCAGCGGCCACTTCCCTTACTACAAGGACAGTCAGTTCGGCGCCATCATCGAAAACGACGAGTTCCAGAAATGCGCCGACTCCGGCTGCTCCTGCGCAGAAATCCTCCACCGCCTCGACGCCGTCTCCCAACGGCTCGCCGACGGCATCAACGAACGCTCCGGCAAGGAAGTCATCCCCCCGGAACGCATCCTCCCAGACGACCAGCTCCTCGACGGCTTCATGCTCAAACCCATGAACTGTCCCCACCACATCAAGATCTTCGACAGCGCCCCGCGCAGCTACCGCGACCTCCCCGTCCGCCTCGCAGAATTCGGCACCGTCTACCGCTGGGAACAAAGCGGCGAACTCAACGGCATGACCCGCGTCCGCGGCTTCACCCAGGACGACGCCCACCTCTTCTGCACCGAAGACCAGGTCGCCCCCGAAGTCCTCGGCTGCCTCTCGCTCGTCAAGACCGTCCTAACCACCCTCGGCATGGCCAACTACCGCGTCCGCGTCGGCCTCCGCGACCCGGATTCTAACAAATACACCGGCACCCCCGAAAACTGGGACAAAGCCGAAGCCGCCTGCCGCAGCGCCGCCGCCACCCTCGGCGTCCCCTTCACCGAAGAACCAGGCGAAGCCGCCTTCTACGGCCCCAAAATCGACTTCGTCGTCAAAGACGTCATCGGCCGCGAATGGCAGCTCGGCACCGTCCAGGTCGACTACAACCTCCCCGTCCGCTTCAACCTCTCCTACATCGGCGCAGATAACCAGAAACACCGCCCGGTCATGATCCACCGCGCCCCCTTCGGCAGCATGGAACGCTTCTGCGGGGTCCTCATCGAACACTTCGCCGGAGCCTTCCCAACGTGGCTCTCCCCGGAACAAGTCCGCGTCCTCACCATCAGCGAAAAAACTGACGACTTCGCCCGCGCCGTCTTCGACCAGCTCAAAGCCGCAGGCATCCGCGCCTCCCTCGACGACGCCTCCGAAAAAATCGGCGCCAAAATCCGCTCCGCCCAGCTCGAAAAAATCCCCTACATGCTCGTCATCGGCCAGAAAGAAGCCGAAGCCAACTCCGTCTCCGTCCGCCACCGCTCCCGCGGCGACCTCGGCACCCAGTCCGTGGACGCCTTCCTGGAGTCCGTGACCAAAGAAGTCGCAGAGCGCGCCCTGTAGGCCCGCACCCTTGAACACAACGGACGGCCCCCTCCACATCTCGAGGATTGAGCAAGCTTCACGGTGAGAACGTGATTCATGCAGCTCGGCTTGTCACGTTGAAGGTGCATTGTATTGCGAAAACACGATTTTGATGCATTTTGATGCATAAACTCGACAAGTCTTCCATGAACGCCTTCGCAGCCAATCTCACCGCCGTACGCAACCGCCTCGGGAAAAGCCAGAAGGAGGTGGCGGCGCGTCTGCATGTTTCCGCGTCTTTGGTCTCAAAATGGGAAAGCGGTGAACGGATACCGGACGAGACTCAGTGCTGGGAAATGGGGCGGTTCTTCGGCGTCACTCAGTCGTTCCTTCGGGCAGAGCGCCCGGCAGTAAACTTCCAGCCACGCAGCCAAGTGGCCCGCGACAGCGCGCAAAAGCTGGATTTTGGCGTGGCACTGACAGATGCGGGCCAGCAGATCCATTTCCTTCACGAAGTATGGGAACGGACGGAACAACTGCCGCGGCGTCTTTCCCTTGAGCTTCAATGGAGCGATCAGCTGCTGCCTCAGCAGGCCTCGACCGTGCGGCAGTTCCTGCGTCTGAATACCCGGGTGACTTATGACGAACTGCGGGAGGCGCTCTCGGAACAGGAGGTGATGGTTTTCGAATGGAAGCTCCCGCCGAAAATGTCAGGACTTTCCTGTCAGTCTGATTTCAGTGTGATCTTCGTCAACTCCCGGATGCCGGAGCGCGTCAAGCTGTTCACGCTCTGCCATGAACTTGCCCACCTGCTCTTTCATCTCCGTGGCACGGAACAGACAACCGTTTCCGTGATGGCCACGCGGAACGATCCAAAAGAAAAAGAGGCAAATCATTTCGCCGCGGAATTTCTCATGCCGAAGGCCGAAATCGCGTCGCTAATCGCCCAGAGCGGATCTCGCCTGAAGACCCAGCCAGGCTTTCTCGCAGCGGCGGACCGGTTTGGCGTTTCAAACGAGGCCATGTTTTACCGCATGGTTCAGCACGGGATCCTGAGCTACCCCCAGAAGGAGGAGTTCTTCACGTCGGTGAAACGCTCCCCAACTCAGGCTGAACCGGCCGGACCGCGTATCAGCGACCTCGAAAAGCACTTGCCGCGCAAGCTGTTGACTCATGTGGTGGAACTGGTGAAGGCGGAAAAAGCAAGCATGGGCAAGGCCGCTGAATGGACGTTCGCCGCACGCGACGAGGTGGAAAGCTATCTGCACCAATTGAGCGAGGACGTGATGGAACTGGGCCTCGCCGAGACAGAGGGCATGTAAGTCTAAATGAATTAAACTCCTGTGCCCCTCGTCTGCGACGCATCCGTTGTGTTCAATCTCGGCCACCGGGGCCGACTGGCAAACATCGCGGCCTCGCTGAACGAAGCCTTCGGGCTGCTCATCACTCCTGATGTCGAACGCGAGCTCACACGCGATCCGCACGGAGGTTTCTACGATGAGTTTCTGCGGACCCATTTCACAAGGTGCGATGACGCTCTGACCGCACTTGCGTCGATTCCCGCTGAATTCAGCCCGCTGCTCGGCGACGGAGAGCGAAGCGTTCTCTCCCTCGCAAGGCAGCGGCACTGTGCTGTCGCCATTGACGAAGCACTCGGACGAAAAGCGGCGCAGGCCATGGGACTGGAACTGACTGGAACTCTCGGACTCATGGAGTTGGCAGTTCGTCGCGACTGGCTCGACGAAGCGCTCGCCATGGAGGCAGTCCATCGCCTGCAGCAAAACCGCTTCTTCCTGCCCGTGAAACCAGGCGCCAATGACGGGTTCTCCGAGTACATGGTGAAGGTGAAACAGAAGTTCGCAGGCAGGTAGCACTCAATCGGAATCACCTCTCCCCACCCGCGTTCCACCCAAAAAACCCCTCGCGGGTTTAGTTCGTATGCATTAACCATCAGGCGTCTCCTGTCCCGACCCTGACATGCCTCTCCACGCCCAGCCCGCCGACCCCATTGGCCGGGTCATGGCCGTCAATCATCACCTCAAAATCGCCCTCGACCTCGTCTCCGACGCCGTCGCCATCCTCGATAGCGGGCCCCTCTCCTCCCAAGGCCCACCCATTCTCTACGCCAACCGCGCCCTCGCCGCCGCCTGCGGCATCGAGCCCGCCGCCCTCGTCGGTCAACCCCTCGCCGCCATCACCGGCGACCCCGCCCCGGTCCTCGCAGCCATGCGCATCGGCCACCCGGAGCCCACCCCAGTCATCGGCACCCTCCCCGGCCGCATCCCCTGCTCGTGGCTCTGCGCCCCAGTCCGCGATGTCTCCGGCCGCATCCTCAACTACATCCTCACCGCCAAACCCCTCCCCGCATCGCCGTCCCCCCAACCCGGCACCCTCCGCCA
>CANHUG010000427.1 GCA_947462995.1 Verrucomicrobiales bacterium
CAATGAAGCACGAATAGAGGTCGGCTCCGTATTCTGCATAGTTCGTTTCAATAAAGGACTTCATCTTACCGTTGAATCCTTTGGCACCCATATAAGGCGGGTTGGCCACGACAACGTGATACCGCTGGGTGAGCGCCTCGGCTTGTTCGAGCACGCGCAGGACTTTGAGGTGAGTCTCGCGCAGGAAGAGCTGGCCCTCGGAAGGATGAAGGTTGGAGTATGAAGTATGAAGTGCAGAACGGGCGGCCTGGATTTCCGACTCCGAGAGGCACGGCTGGATGAGGGAGCCGAAGTTCTTCGCCTCCTCGAACTGGCGGAAAATTAAGGATGAAGGTTGAAGGATGAAGGATGAATTTCCTGAAGCCTCCGACTGCACCGGGCCGATGGCTTTGAAGTAGTCGGCGAGTTCACCTTCCGCGAACGTGATGTTTTGCAGCTCGACGATGCGGGGCCGGACGAGGTGTTCGGGCTGGAAGAAGCGACGGGACTTTTCCCGGGCCTTGAAGACGAGGGCCAGCTCGGCGAGCTGAGCGGCGCGGGGGCAGATCTCCAGCCCGTGCAGATTGTGCTGCAGGATGAGGGCGGGGATCTCGCTGGGCGCGTAGCCTTCCTCCTCGTAGATGAGGAAGAGCAGGTCGAAGGCGTAGGTGAGCATGTGCCCGCTGCCGACGGCGGGATCGCACAGGCGGATTTCCTCTGGCTTGGTGATCTTCAGGAAGTCGGTCTCGGGTTCGCCCTCGATGTAGTAGGGCATGTGGGCTTTGAGGCCCGACTGCGGGCGATTGAGCAGCCAGAGTCGGCCGAGGGAGTTTTCGACGAGGTAGCGGACGATCCAGTGTGGGGTGAAGAGCTGGGTGACGGCGGGGATGTCCTCTGTGGGCACGGCGCTCTTGCGGGCCATGACTGCGTCCTTCCGCTCGGAGATGTAGAACTGGTAGAGCCAGCCGAGGATCTCGACATTGGCGCGCTCTCTTTTCTGATCATCGATTTCCACGCAATCGGCGTCGCTGATCTCGGTGCGGAAGCCGTGGACGACTGAGTGCTCGGTGAGGACGTCATCGGGCAGGAGCAGCTCGGTCTCGTCGTCGAGTTTCTCGAAGAGGTTTGGCAGCAGGGCGTGGTAGAAGCGGCAGGCGGCAAGGATGAGGTGGCGATAGACCTCGCCCTGCGCATCCGGCGAAGAGATGCGGCCGTCGAGGAGGTCATTGAGCCGGGCGGGGTCGGTGTGGGACTTCAGTTCCTCCGGCAAGGTTCCCGAGCGGGTGAGCTTGAGCAGTTCGGGTTGCGTCTCGTCGGCGGTGGCAGGGGTGAGGACGCGGGCGCGAAACGGATGCCAGCTCCTGGCGTCCATGAAGCGGAGCGCAGCGAGCCGGTTGAACCATGTGTAGGCGGCGCGTTCGATCAGCCCAGCGCGGTCTGATTGCGCGAGCTTCCGGAGGGAGGCGACCTGCGGCGCGAAGGTGGTGAGGTAGTCGGGCGTCTGGGCGGTGAGGACGTAGTCGAGCTTACGCGTGACGGCCTCCATGATCTGCTTGCGGACCGCAGGGGCGAAAGTTTTGAGGGCGGCAGTGTTCATTCGGGAATGGAAAGTTACTTAGAGGCTGATGCGGTTGCCGGCATTGAGTTCTGCCAGTGCGGCGGCTCGGAGTGCGGTGAGCCACGCATCAAGTTCGGATTCGGTAGCGATGTAAGGAAGGCTGCACTGCGGACGCAGTATCGAAGCCGGGGTGTAGCGCACGGCGGCCGGGGACATGGTGGCACCCGGCGAATTGACCCGGGGAGGCTCAGGGGCAGCAAGGTGTGCCGCCAGTGCCAACTGCGCGGGATAGTCCTGGGTGGTATAACGCTGGAGACGATCCCGGATGCCGGTGACAAAACGGGCGGACAGGATCGCTTCGCGGGCGGCAATCGAGGACGCCATAACCTGCTGGCGGGCGGATTCGTCGATGGCGGCAAAGTCCTCTACCGCCTTGAGTCTGGCGACCTGCGCGTCCAGCATTTCGATTGCTTTGTCCCGCTCCGACGTCAGCAGTTCGGAGAGGAGTCCGCGCAATCGAGTCACGGCTGACTTGGCTGCCGGCACGGCACTGCCCCGGAAAGGGTGTGCAGAGGCCGCGAGGTCTCTCAGGGGCTGCACCTCGCCCGCTGGGAGTTCGATGAAGTTCGCCTCCTCCTCACGCAGGAAGGAAACCGCCTCATCGTATGCCGCCCGTTGCGGACCGTGCATGAACGTCTTGATGGGGGAAAGGAGGTCTTCTTTCCATGTGAGCAGTTCCTCCTGATAGTCGGCAAGCTGATTGATGAGGTAGGTGTAGTCTTTGTTCGCCAGAGCGGACAGGTGGCTGATCACCGCTCGCAGGGGCTCAAGGAAGCTG
Source organism: Verrucomicrobiales bacterium (assembly GCA_947462995.1). Taxonomy (GTDB): domain Bacteria; phylum Verrucomicrobiota; class Verrucomicrobiia; order Verrucomicrobiales; family V1-33; genus V1-33. Next base: position 2,376 of record CANHUG010000427.1, read on the forward strand.
TAGCGGGCTACCTGATCGAGCAGCGGCGTCAGGTCACGTGCTTCAGCGGCGAGGGCTTCCGAAGTAAACTGGCCAACCGAGCGTGCCTCCGTGCCGCTGTTGGGGCGGTCGAAGAAGTCATGATGGAAATTCTTGAGGGCGGTGACTTTGCTGGCGTCGAACTGCTCCTGAAGGCGGACCCGAACGCTGCCATGCTGGTTTGATTTCTTGAGAAGACCGCACGCGGCGCTGGCATCGAGCAGCTCTGTGGTGCGCAGTTCCACCTTGCCCATGCGAAACAGCCTGCCGACCAGGGTGAGCACGGCCATTGGATACCACCCGTACGGGCGGCGGCCAAAGATGCGGACGATCTCATCGATGGAAGTGCGCTCTCCATTGTTCTGGTTTCTCATCACGTAGGTGAGGATCTCCTGCTCCGCCTCAGAAGGAGTTTGCGTTCCGCTCGTCAGAAGGTCGTCCTGAGCCAGCAGGGCCTGCGAGAGCGTGCTCTCGTCGTAGGCACCCTTGAGCATTCGCAGGTTGGGAAACGAGAAGGAGATGAGTTCCTGGCAGGCCTTGGCGAATCGGTTCCGTGGATCGCCCTCGCCTACGGTGTCGAGGCGGGAACCGTTGAGATAGAGCGGGGCCTCGCTGAGGAATTGACTGGCCAGTTCCTGCATGGCGTTGCGTCGCACACCGTTTTGCTGGCCGCGCTGGTCGAGAATAGCTTTTCGGGAACCGTCTCCTGCCCCGGTGTTCTGCTGGATGTATTTATTTGTTTTGAGGTACAGCCTCGCTTGGTCGGTGAGACTTGTGTCCGCAGGGAGAACCGCGAGCAGTTCCGCCTTCCCGGTATTCTGCGCTGCCAGCGTGGTAGCGTCTGTGTGGTTGGCGTGCTCCGGCGTGATGATGTTGAGGGCAATGTCCGCATCCCTGCCGATCAGCGCATCATCCAGTTTCCGCCCGTAGGCATAGTCCTGGCCATTGCCGTCATACCGGATTTTCGGATCGCGCAGGACGTCGGCAAAGAGCACCTTAGCGAGGAGGTCGGCTACCTGCGATTCGTCGATGTCTGTGTTCTTGATCTCGACTTCGATGTCCTTCTCGGTGTCGGTAAGAAATTCGAACACGTCGGCATTCCTTTGGAGGTAGGACTGCCTTTCCAGCAGGGCGAGGGCGTCGCAGACGGCCTTTTCGTGTGCGCGGATGTCAATTTCGGGCCGGTCGATCAGCAGGATGGCGATGTTGCGTGCGGTGGATTTGAACTCACGCACCCACTTGAGGAGA
>CANHUG010000428.1 GCA_947462995.1 Verrucomicrobiales bacterium
CGCCGCCTACAGCAAGGCCTTCAGCGCCATTTTCGACTCGAACATCACCACGCTCATCACGTCGATCATCATGATCGTCATCGCCACCGGCGCAGTGAAGGGCTTCGGTCTCTCCCTCACCATCGGGCTTGTCGCCTCGATGTTCTCCGCCCTCCTCATCACCCGCGTCTGCTTCCTCTGGCTCAGCGGCGCAGGCCTCGAAAAGCTCTCCTTCATGGAACTCATCGAGAACCGGCTCTACGACTTCATGGGCAAACGCAAACTCTGGCTCACCATCTCCGCCATCGTCTGCACCACGATGCTGATCATCGTCGGCATCAAGGGCCAGAAGGTCCTCGGCTACGAACTCCGCGGCGGTGACGTCGTCAGTCTCAATAACGTCCCCTCCGCCACCGAAGATTCGGTCCGCACCGCCCTCCAAAACTGGAAAGTGACCACCAAAGACGGTTCCGCCCTCGACGCCAACAACGTCAACGTCACCACCGTCAAGCCACTCACCGGCGAACCCTACACCATCCTCCGGAGCCCTCCCGCCACCGCCGACTCCCTCAAGGCTCACCTCGCCGCCGCTCTCGGTGGCTCAGACGCCGCTCTCAAACAGAAATTCGCCGAAGCCTCCGCCGAATCCATGGGCTCCGCAGTCGGCGGCGAAATGCTCGAGAAGTCCCTCTGGGCTCTCGGCCTCGGTCTCCTCGGTATCTTCATCTACCTCACGTTCCGCTTCGAAATGCCCTTCGCCATCGGCGGGATCGTCGCCATTCTCCACGACGTCATCATCGCCGTCGGGGTCTGCGCCATCGCTGGCAAGGAAATCGGCCTCATCCTCATCGGCGCCTTCCTCACCATCGCCGGTTACTCCATCAACGACACCATCGTCATCTTCGACCGCGTCCGCGATGACCTCCGCACCATGAAGGGCGACCTCAAGGACGTCCTCAACCACGCCATCAGCGCCACGCTCAGCCGTACCATCATCACCTCCGGTGTCACCTCCCTCGCCGTCCTCGCCATGTGGCTCTTCGGCGGCAAATCGATGGCCGACTTCTCCTTCGCCATGCTCATCGGCATGCTCTCCGGGGTCTACTCCACCATCTTCATCGCCAGCCCAGTCGTCCTCTGGTGGGCCGATTGCCGGAAACTCAACCTCCGTCAGCAAATCCTCGACGCCGACGCCCTCGCCCTCGAAGCCCTCAGCGGTCTCGAACGCGAAGCCCCGGAAAAGAAGGGCAAGTCCGCCGAAGGCGACCAGGCCGCCCTCCCAAGTTCCTGACCGCGCCAACCCCGGCCTGCCCTCGCACCCATGATCACGGTGCCGCTCCACCTCCGCGGCCCCGTCGACATGCACGTGCATCTCGTCGGCAACGGGCTCTCAGGCTCCGGGTGCTGGCTCAAACCCCCGTTCCTCCACCGCTTCCTCGCCGACTGGATGCTCCGCCAGCTCGGGCTGAAGGTCTCGTGGCGCGCCCCCGAATTCGACGACGCCTACGTCGACCTCCTCACCAGCTGGCTCCGCGAGAGCCCAGTCTCCCACGCCGTCCTCCTCGCCCACGAGGAGGTCTATGACCACTCAGGCCAGAAACTCAACTTCGGCTCGCTGCACGTCCCCAACGACTACGTCTTCGCCGTCTGCCGCCGCCACCCGGAACTCCTCCCAGCCGTCTCCATCCATCCAGCCCGGCCAGACGCCCTCGACGAACTCGACCGCTGTCTCGATCTCGGCGCCGTCATGCTCAAGTTCCTCCCCAACTGCCAGAACATCGACACGCGTCTCCCCGCCTACCGCCCGTTCTGGAACCGCATGGCCGCCGCCAAACTCCCCCTCCTCGCCCACTCCGGCGGCGAACACACCGTCCCCCAAATCGATCCCTCCCTCGCCGACCCGCGCTCCCTCACCGGTGCCCTCGAAGCCGGCGTCACCGTCATCGCCGCCCACGCCGCCACCCGCAGTGGTCTCCGCGACCCCGATTACCTCGACCACCTCCTCGAAATGATGCCGCGCTGGCCCAATCTCTTCGCAGACATCAGCGCCCTCAACCTCCCCGTCCGCAGCGCCGGCCTCGCCCGTCTCCTCAAACTCCCGGAATGGCACCACCGGCTCTTCCACGGTAGCGACTTCCCGGTCCCCATCCAGCCCTCATGGGCCAAATTCCGCGGCATCCTCCCCGCCCACGCCGCTCGCCACTGGGCCTCCATCCCCAACTTCCTCCACCGCGACTTCGGCCTCAAATCCGCCCTCGGCTTCCCCGAACACGTCTTCACCGGCATCTGGCAGCACCTCCGCGTCGCCGCCTGATCCATCTCCCCCATCTCCCCTTCGCGGGAAACCGCCCCTTGACGCGCCCCCGTTCCCACCGGATGAAACCCACCCGCCCGGCCGCACACAGCCCGGGTTTTTCTGTTTAGTCAGTCAATTACTATGCCCTGGGACTGGAAAACCACGCTCTGGTTTGTTTGCTATCTGCCGGTAGTCGTCGGCCTCACGCTGTTCGGACTTCACCGGTTCTACATCGTTTGGCTCTTTTGGAAACATTATCGTAACCCACCAAAGCCCGCCGGACGCTTCGAATCACTCCCGCTCGTCACCGTCCAACTCCCCGTCTTCAACGAAATGCACGTCGTCAGGCGTCTCGTCGAAGCCGTCGCCCGTCTCGACTACCCGCAGCACCTCCTCCAGATCCAGATCCTCGACGACTCCACCGACGAAACCGTCGCCATCTGCGCCGACGAGGCCTCCCGGCTCTCCGCCCTCGGCTTCGACGTCTCCCACATCCACCGCACCAACCGCGAGGGCTTCAAAGCCGGTGCCATGGAACACGGTCTCCTCACCGCCCGCGGCGACTTCGTCTTCATCCTCGACGCCGACTTTATTCCCCAACCCGGCGTCCTCAGGGAAATGATCGACTACTTCACCGACCCCAAAGTCGCGCTCGTCCAGAGCCGCTGGGGTCATCTCAACCGCGACTACTCGCTCCTCACCAAGGTCCAGGCCATGTTCCTCGACGGCCACCTCGTCGTCGAACAGGTCGCCCGCAGCCGCGCCGGGCGCTTCTTCAACTTCAACGGCACCGCCGGCATCTGGCGCAAAGCCGCCATCATCGACGCCGGCGGCTGGGAACATGACACGCTCACCGAGGACCTCGACCTCTCCTACCGCGCCCAGATGAAGGGCTGGCGCTTCATCTTCCTCTGCGACCTCGTCACCCCAGCCGAACTCCCCGTCGACGTCAACGGCTTCAAAACCCAGCAGCACCGCTGGACCAAGGGCTCCATCCAGACCTGCAAAAAAATGCTCGGCCCCGTCTGGCGCTCCAAACAACCGCTCGCCATCAAACTCGAGGCCACCGTCCACCTCGCCATCAACTTCATGAACCTCCTTCTCCTCTGCCAGTGCGTCGTCGCATGGCCAGGCATGGGCGGTCAGTTCAATATGGGCGGCTACCGTCTCTGGCTCCTCGACCTCCCAGTCTTCTTCTTCAGCACAGTCTCCGTCGCCACGTTCTACCTCTCCAGCCAGATCGCCGCGTACCCAAAACACTGGCTCAAGCACATGCTCTACTACCCCATGCTCGTCGCCGTCCTCGTCGGCATGGCAGTCAATAACGGCCGCGCCGTCCTCGAAGCCCTCTTCAACCAGGA
>CANHUG010000429.1 GCA_947462995.1 Verrucomicrobiales bacterium
AGGCGATGATGTATTCAAGCCAGTGCGGATCCTTGTCAGCATCACCAAGGCGCAGGAGTCCACGGTGTACATGAATCTGGGTCAGGTATTCTGATGAGGACGCGCAACGAATGCACGAGTTCATGAACAGAGGATACCATGCGAGGGAGGGCGGGCCGGATTTGGCGGGCAGGGCTGGCAGGGGGCTGCGTGGGGGGGATTTGAGATTTGAGATAGGGCGTGTTGGGAGGGGGCGGATTGGGGAGGGACGTGGCGTTCCCCGAGGCGATGCTCCGGACGAGGTTAGGGCGCCCCTTCAGGGCTCTGGGTATGGGGGTGGGATAGACCCAGGGCGTTGCCCTGGGCTGCGTTAGGGTGCGCCGTTGGCGCGTTCCTGTCGGGAGAGGGCGGGTGGGGGGATTGGTTATTTCTCGGCGTAGTAGCAGGCGAAGACGCTGTTGCGGTGGAGGACGTCGGTTTGGTGGAAGCCTGAGGAGTGGGCGAGGGCGAGTTGGTAGGCGAGGGAGCGTGGGGAGTCTTCTTTGTCGATGTAGTCGAAGACTTTCTGGCGGTATTCGGGGCCGCCGATGGATTCGAGGTAGGTGCCGTAGCGTTGCCACATGAGGTTGTGGATGGCTGGGGAGTCGAAGCAGGTGAGGTCGGCGACGTAGAGGCGGCCGCCTGGTTTGAGCCATGCGTGGAGGTTACGGAAGACGAGTTGCCAGTCGTGATCGTCTCTGAGGTGATGGAGGACTGCGCCTGCGAGGATGATGTCGAAGGAGTTGTCAGGGAAGGAGAGGTTGCGGAGGTCGGAGTGGAAGGTCTGGGGGTCGGGGATGCCGGCGTCGTGGAGGCGCTGGGAGGCGCGGGTGAGCATGGGGAGGCTGAGGTCGACGAGGGAGCAGTGGAGCGGGGAGACTTCCTTGAGGACGCGGAGGGTGAAGTTGCCAGCGCCGCAGCCGAGGTCGAGGAGGTGTGAGCCTTGTGTCAGGTGGGTGGCGGCGGTGGCGGCGACGAGGTCGAGGACGAGGGGGGCGTCGATGGTGGCCTGCTGACCGGATTCGAGCTGGCTGAAGCGTTCGACGTCGTTGTCGAAGCGAGCGCGGATTTCGTCGGTGGTGGATTTGGCGGAGAGGGGAGTCATGGTGTGGAGAGATGGGTTAGTTAGTCGAGACGGTGCCATGCTTTCTGGAGGAGTTCGGCGCCGTAGAGGCGTTCGAGACGACGGACGGTGAAGTGGGCGGAGGCGACGCGCTGGTAGTGGCCCATGAACATGAGGTTGACGGCGGCTCCGGCAACTGCGCCAGCGACGGGGACGGCTTTGGCGGCGATTTGTTCGCTGACGGTGACGCCGAATCGTGCGGCGATGGACTCGACGAGACGGACCATGGCTGGGGCGGATGCAGCGCCTGCGGAGCCGGTGGCGGCCCATGAGGCGGCGTCGCTAACGGCCTTGCCGAGGGCGGCGCGGGCGGCCCAGTAGCCACTGTCGGCGGCGTCATCGGATTTGGAGTCGGAGCCGAGGGCGAAGACGGCGAGGCAGTCGAGTCGGCCTTCGGGGGTGCTGATGTCGTGGCCTTGGGATCGGGCGATATCGGCGATGGAGCGGAGGATGAGGCAGGTGGAGAGGGGGAGTTCGAGGGGGAGGGCGGCGAGGCCGAAGGCACCGCCGGCAGCGCCGGAGGCGGCGGTCATGAGTTTGTGGAGCCATGGGGAGGGAGGCTCGGCGCGGCGGGGGTTGGCTTCCATGGAGCCGAGGGCGAAGTGGGCGGCTTTTTCGAGAGCGCCCTGGACGGCGTTTTTGACGGTGCGACGCCAGCCGTCGGGGAGGATGGCGAGGCCTTTTTCGATAGGCGTGCCGAGGAGACTGGCGGCCTGCATGGCGAAGGACGGGTTTTCGAGGGTATCGCGGGCGGCGCGGAGTTCGGCGAGGTGTTCCGGGGAGAGGCCGGTGAGGATTTCCGGGGAGGCGTCGTTCATGGCGGGGGGAGTGTGAGTGTTAGGAGGATCAGGAGGCGGCGAGGATGGCTTCGGTCATGCGGAGGGCGTGGGCATTGGGGAGGACATCGTGGACGCGGAGGATGCGTGCGCCGCGTTCGCGGGCGAGACTTGTGAGGGCGACGGTGGGCCAGTCGCGGGAGGCTGGGGTGGGAGAACCGGTGAGTTGGCCGATGAAGGATTTGCGGCTGACGCCGAGGAGGACGGGGCGGCCGTTGAGGGAGAAGGCGTCGGGATGGCGGAGGATGGCGAGATTGTCTTCGAGGCGTTTGCCGAAGCCGATGCCTGGGTCGAGGGCGATGGCGTCCGGGTGGACGCCTGCGGCGGTGGCGAGGTTCATGGCGTGGCGGAGGGCGTCGGAGATTTCGGCGATGGCGTCGGAGTAGCCTGGGCGGAGCTGCATGGTGCGCGGGGTGCCTTGCATGTGCATGAGGACGAGACCGGCGTTGGAGGCGGCGGCGGTGGCGGCCATGAGCGGGTCGAAGGAGAGCCCGGAGACATCGTTGATGATGTCAGCGCCAGCGGCGATGGCGGCGGCGGCGACATCGGCTTTCATGGTGTCGATGGAGAGGGCGGCGTCGGTGAGTGGGCGGAGGGCCTTGAGGACGGGGATGACGCGGGCAATTTCGTCGGCGGAGGAGACGGGGGCAGCGCCTGGGCGGGTGGATTCGCCGCCGATGTCGATGATGTCAGCGCCATCGCTGACGAGGCGGAGGGCGTGGGCGACGGCGGCGTCGGTGGTGGCGTGGAGGCCGCCGTCGGAGAAGGAATCCGGGGTGACGTTGACGATACCCATGATGAGGGCACGTGAGGAGAGGTCGAAGGAGCGGGAGCGGGTGCGCCAGATCATGTCAGGGATTTTTTCTGCGGGAGCTGGAGGATGGCGTTGGCGAGCGTGATGAGGGTGCCGCCGATGAGGGTGGCGGTGCCGAGGGATTCGTTGGCGTAGGGGACGCCGGTCCATGCGGCGAGGAGGGCTGGGAGGAAGAGGACGTAGAGGGCGGTGGTGACGGGTTCGAGGCAGTAGATGAGCCCGGCTTCGGTGGCGCGGACGAACGGCTGCCAGTGGTTCATGGCGGTGTAGGCGTAGACCGTGCAGATGAGGATGATGGCGGCCATGATGGCGGTTTCCGGGGCGGACTGGTAGATGCTAGTGATGGCGTGCCACGAAGGTTTTTTGAGGAGGACGACGGGGAGGGCGCAGAGGAAGAAGCCGAGGAACATGACGACGGAGACCGGGAGCATGCGGTGGTTCCGCCATGAGGGGCGTTCGAGGAGCTGGATCTGGACGGTGAAGACGACGGCGGAGAGGAGCGTTTCGGTTTCCCCGCGTCCGAGGCGGAACTGGTTCCAGTCGAAGCCTGAGAGGATGGTGATGCCTGCGAGGACGAGAGCGGTGCAGAGGAGGAGGCGCGGGCTGGGGATTTCGCGGCGGCGGAAGCACTGCCATGCGGGGAGGAGAACGCAGTAGAACTGTGTGAGGAAAGCGCTGGTGGAGGCGCTGGTGTAGTGGAGCCCGTCGGCCTGAAGGATGAGGCCGGTGCCGCCGAAGAGACCGAGGAGAGCGCCCTGGAGCCATTCGGAGCGGGAGAGACCGCGGAGGAGGAAGGGTTTGAAGATAGAGATGACGAGGGCGGCTCCGAGGGCGCGGAGGCCGA
>CANHUG010000430.1 GCA_947462995.1 Verrucomicrobiales bacterium
ACCAGAGTTGTTCGACGACGATGTCGGAGGTATTGAAGGCGACTTTGGTTTCGTCGTGGAGGGTGGATTGGCCGGTGGCGGTGTTGTAGCGGTAGATGGCGCCGGGGGTATCGAAGCCGGAGACGGCGAAGAACGTTTCCTTGTCGTCGAATTTGCCGCCGAAGCCACCGGCGCTGCCGAAGTTAGGGAGCTTGAGGGAATCGAGGGATTTGCCGGAGAGGTCGGCGACGGTGACATCGTCGTGGGCGTCGACGAGACGCTGGATGAAGAGACGGCGGCCGACGATGCTGGCGGATTCGATGACGCTTTTGCCTTCGGGGACGATTTCCTGCCAGTTGGCGCGATCGGGTTTAGCGACATCGATGGCGACGATGCGGCGGTTGGGGGCGTTGAGGGTGGTCAGGAAGAAGAACTTCGAGCCATCGTTGCCGAGGAAGTTCCATTCGGCTTCGAAGCCTGGGAGGAGTTCGATGACTGGGGAGTCAGGGCCTTTGGAGAGATCGCGGTAGAAGAAGCATTCCTGAGGTTTGGTGCCCTCGTGGACGAAGAGGAGGAGGAAGCGACCGTCTTCGGATTCGGCGGCGTTGAGGCCCCATTTGGGGAAGTCGGGTCGGGCGTAGACGAGACGGTCCTTGTCCTGGGGTTGGCCGAGGGCGTGGTAGTAGACCTTCTGGTTGTAGTTTTCGGCTTTGAGTTCCGAGCCTTTTTCGGGTTCGGCGTAGCGGCTGTAGTAGAAGCCCTTGCCGTCTTTGCTCCATGAGGGGCCGCTGAATTTGACCCAGCGGATGACATCGGGGAGTTCCTTGCCTGCGGTGACGTCGCGGACGTGGATGGTGACCCAGTCGCTGCCGGCCTCGCTGAGCGAGTAGGCGGCGAGGGCACCGTCTTCGGAGAGATCGTAGCCGCCGAGGGCGACGGTACCGTCCTTGCTGAGCGTGTTAGGGTCGAAGAGGACGTGGTCGGTGGCGTCCTTGCGGTCCTCGCGCCAGTAGACGACGGCCTGGTTCTGGAGTCCTTGTTTTTTGCTATAGAAGAGACGTCCGGCGGCGAGCTGGGGGACGCCGAGCTTGTCGTAATCCTGGAGTTCGCGGAGACGTTTGAGGAACGTGGCGCGCTGCGGGATGGCGGTGAGGTAGGAGTTGGCGAGATCGGCCTGGGCCTCGACCCATTTTCTGGTTTCGGGGCTGTCGATGTCTTCCATCCAGCGGTAGGGATCCGGGACGCTGGTGCCGTGCAGGGATTCGACGAGGGCGTCGCGACGGGCTGCGGGGTACGTGAGCGGGTCGGCGGAGGCTGCGGCGGAGAAGGCCATGAGGGCGAGGGCGGCGGATTTCATGAGCGGGCGGAAGAGCGGGAGAGGGAAAACGGCAGCGCCAGCCGCGTGGGGGCTGGCGCTGCCGGGGGAAGGTGGGGCGGGCGGCTCAGCGGTCGAGCACGGCGTTCCACTTGGTGAGGAGGGCGGCCTGATCGGCGAAGAGGTCGTCGGTGGAGTCGAGGATGTCGATGCTGGTGATTTTATCGCCGCCGCGGATGGCGTTGACGACATCCTGGCCGGTGGTGACTTCACCGAAGACCGAGTGTTTGCCGTCGAGCCAGTCGGTGGGGACGTGGGTGATGAAGAACTGGGAGCCGTTGGTGCCCGGGCCGGCATTGGCCATGGAGAAGATGCCGGGTTTGGTGTGTTTGAGGGACGGGTGGAATTCGTCACCGAACTTGTAGCCAGGGCCGCCGGAGCCGGTGCCGGTGGGGTCGCCGCCCTGGACCATGAAGTTGGGGATGACCCGGTGGAATTTGATGCCGTTGTAGTAGCCGCGCTTGGCGAGGTTGAGGAAGTTGGCGCAGGTCATGGGCGTCTTCGAGGCGAAGAGCGTGCCTTCGATCTGGCCTTTGTCGGTGTGAACGATGATGCGGATGTCAGTCATGAAATGGGAGATTGGAGGATTGGGGGATGGTAGGGGTGATTATTTTACGAGTGTGGCGGACTTGATGTAGTCGAGTTTGGGGAATTCCTTTTTGAAGTAGGCATTGCCTTCGGATTGGGCGCGCATCTGGTCCGGGCCGTTGCCGCGAGGGGCGCCTTCGCCGTAGCCCTTGTAGATTTTGTCGACGACGTCCATGCCTTCGGTGATTTTGCCGAATGGGGAGAAGCCCATGGCGTCGAGCTGGGTGTTGTCGCCGAAGTTGATGAAGAACTGAGTGCTGCGGGAGTTGGGGAGCCCGGTTTTGGCGAACGTGACCATGCCGCGGGTGTTGCTGGCCTTGACGGGATCGTCCTGGATGTTGGCGGTGCGCCATGCGGTGGCGACTTTGGGATTTCCGTGGATACCGAACTGGCACATGAAGCCTTCGATGACACGGAAGAAGGCGACGTCGGTGAAGAAGCCGCTTTTGGCGAGATTGAAGAAGCGGTCAGCGCCGTTGGGGGAGAGGGCGCGGGTGACTTCGATGGTGAACGAGCCGACGGAGGTATCGAATTTGACCTTGAAGGAATCGGGGGCTTTCTCGGTGAACTTGGAGGGATCGGCGAGGGAAGCGGATGGGGCGGCGGGTTTGGCGTCCGGTGCGGGTGCGGCGGCATCGGCTTGAGCGAAGGCGGCGGAGGAGAGGCCCGCGACGAAGGCCGCGGCGAGGGATGGGAGGAGGAATCGGCGATTCATGGAGCGCGGACAGTGGGTGGTGTGCGTGCGGTTTCAACCGGGGAACGGGGTGGCGAGAACGAGACGTGAGAATGATTGCCTACGGGAGGAAAGCGCGTAACCTGAGCGGACCGTGGCCGGTCTGGTCCGGGAGAAACTGATTATTTGCCATGCGACTGATTGCTTCACTGATGCTTGCCGGATCTGCGATTGCTGCGGAACCACTGACTGAATCGCCGAGGCCGGTGGCGGCTGGGGAGGCTGGGGCTGGGCGGATGGTAGCTGGGATTGAGGCGGCGGATGTGGATGGGCGGGTGTGGAAGCTGGCGGAGGCGGCGCGGGCGGCGAAGGCGGTGGTGGTGGCGTTCAACAGCCCGACGTGTCCGTTGAGTGCGAAGATGCTGCCGAGCCTGCGGGCGCTGGAGGCGGAGTATGCGGCGAAGGGTGTGGCATTTGTGTATGTGAATCCGACGGCGTCGGACACGGTGGAGGCGATTGCGTCGGTGCGGAAGGCGCACGGGTTGGCGGGGATGTATGTTCATGACAAGACGCTGGCGGTGGCGTCGGCATTGGGTGCGCAGACGACGACGGAGGTCTTTGTGCTGGATGCGGCGCGGACCCTGACATATCGCGGGGCGGTGGATGACCAGTATGGGATCGGGTATGCGAAGGATGCGCCTGAGCACCGGTGGTTGCGGGATGCGATTGAGGAGACGGTGGCGGGGAGGCGGCCGAGGGTGGCGGCGACGACGGCTCCGGGGTGTGCGATTGATTTACCGAAGGCGGAGGTGGCTGCGGGCGAGGTGACGTGGCACGGTCGGGTGTCGCGGATTCTGCAGACGAATTGTCAGGATTGCCACCGGGATGGCGGAATCGGGCCGTTTCCGCTGGTGACGATGGAGGATGCGGTGTCGCATGCGGGGCAGATCCGGAAGGCGGTGGGGAAGGGGTTGATGCCGCCGTGGTTTGCGGCGCGGGAGGCTGGGGTGA
>CANHUG010000431.1 GCA_947462995.1 Verrucomicrobiales bacterium
CCCAAACCCCCTCCCTCCTTCGGCAAAGCCAAGGCCATGATCTCCCTCTTCATGATCGGCGGCCCCAGCCAGATGGACCTCTTCGACCCAAAACCCCAGCTCACAAAGTACCACGGCCAGAAATTCCCCGGCGACATCCAGTACGACAACGCCGCCGAAGCCAGCAGCAAGGTCTTCGGCAGCCCATGGCAATTCGCCCCGCGCGGCCAGTGCGGCATGGAACTCAGCGAACTCCTCCCACACCTCGCCGAAATCGCCGACGACATCACCCTCATCCGCTCCATGCGCACCGCCGTCAACAACCACGGCCAAAGCATGTACGCCCTCCTCTCCGGCCGCGCCACCGCCGGCCGCCCCACCCTCGGCTCATGGCTCAACTACGGCCTCGGCAGTGTCACCGACAACCTCCCTGCCTACCTCTCCCTCACCAGCCCCCACGGCCAGCCCCTCCTCAACAGCGACAACTGGTCCGCCGGATGGCTCCCCGCCATCTACCAGGGCACCATGGTCAAACCCACCGCACCACACCTCCTCAACCTCAACCCGCCCGATTACCTCCCGCCCGGCGCCCAGGACGCTCAGCTCGACCTCCTCAACCAGCTCAACACCGACCACCTCCGGCTCCACCCCGGCGACTCCGACCTCGACGCCCGCATCCAATCCTACGCGCTCGCCGCACGCATGCAGTCCGCCGCCACCGACGCCTTCGACCTCTCCTCCGAACCTCCCTACATCCGCAAACTCTACGGCCTCGACCAGGACCACACCCGCGACTACGCCACCCGCTGCCTCATCGCCCGCCGTCTCGTCGAACGCGGGGTCCGCTTCGTCCAAATCCTCAACAACGGCCAGTCATGGGACCACCACGGCGCCATCCGCTCCGCCCTCCCAGACCGCACCCGCGAAACCGACCAACCTTGCGCCGCTCTCATCAAAGACCTCAAACAACGCGGCCTCCTCGACTCCACCATCGTCCACTGGGGCGGCGAAATGGGCCGTCTCCCCGTCCTCCAGAACGACGGCGGTCCAGATAAATGGGGCCGCGACCACAATACCTACGGCTTCTCCTCATGGATGGCCGGCGGCGGCTTCAAATCAGGCCACGTCCACGGCGCCACCGACGAATGGGGCCACCACGCCGTCACCGACATCGTCAACCACTACGACTGGCACGCCACCCTCCTCCACCTCTTCGGCCTCTCCCACAACTCCCTCGTGTTCAAACGCAACGGCATCGACGCCACCCTGACCGACGGCCAGCCCGCACGCGTCGTCTCCGACCTCCTCGCCTGACCCCAAAGCGCCCCTCGGTAGGCTCCCCGATCCCACGTCACGAAAAATTCGCAGGATTTCCCCTTTCCTGTATCCCGGATGCACGCATGTTCGCCGCCCTTCCGGCCGGGCATTCCACGCCCACGGATTGGATGCGCGCCGCCCGTTGTCGTGTGTTTCGCGGGTCGGATCAAAGGCTTCAGTCTCCGGCCCGCGCCTCACTCCGCACACGCGCCGCGTCTCTCTATCACATTTCCGACTCTCAGCACTATTCAATGAACGATCATATCCGCAATATCGCCATCATCGCCCACGTCGATCACGGCAAAACCACTCTCGTCGATAAACTCCTCCGCGCCGGCGGTGCCTTCCGCGACAACCAGGTCGTCGAAGAACGCGCCATGGACAGCATGGACCTCGAAAAGGAAAAAGGCATCACCATCCGCGCCAAAAACACCTCCGTCCGCTGGGGCGACCGCATCATCAACATCGTCGACACCCCCGGCCACGCCGACTTCGGCGCTGAAGTCGAACGCGTCATGAAAATGGTCGACGGTGTCGTCCTCGTCGTCGACGCCTACGAAGGCCCCCAGGCCCAGACCCGCTTCGTCCTCCGCAAAGCCCTCCAGGAAGGCCTCAAACCCATCATCGTCATCAACAAAATCGACCGCGATCACTCCGACCCCGCGGGCATGCATGACAAGGTCCTCGAACTCTTCCTCGAACTCGACGCCACCGAAGACCAGTTCGACGCACCCACCTACTACGGCTCCGCACGCGACGGCTACTTCAAGGCCAATCTCGCCGACGAAAAAACCGACATGATGCCCCTCCTCGAAGGCATCTGGACTCACATCCCACCACCCAAAGCCGACCCCGGCGGCCCCTTCCGCATGCTCGCCAGCAATATCGGCTACGACGACTACGTCGGCCGGATCGCCATGGGCAAGGTCCTCAGCGGCAAAGCCTCCAAAGGCGACACGCTCTTCCTTATGCGCAAGGACGGCTCCAAGGTCCGCGCCAAAGTCACCCGGATCTTCGAATACTCCGCCCTCCAGATGAACTCGAGCGAAATCGCCGAGGCCGGTAACATCGTCGGCATCGCCGGCTTCGAAGACGTCGACATCGGCGAAACCCTCACCGCTTCCGACGAGGACGTCGCCATCACCTTCGTCGACATCGACCCTCCCACCATCAGCATGGAGTTCTCCGTGAACGACAGCCCCGGCGCAGGCCGCGAAGGCAAGTACGTCACCAGTCGCCAGATCCGCGACCGCCTCATGCGCGAGACCAAAACCAATATCTCCATCCACGTCTCCGACACCGACCTCGCCGGCGTCTTCGCCGTCTCCGCCCGCGGAGCCATGCAGATCGCCGTCCTCGTCGAACAAATGCGCCGCGAAGGCTTCGAACTCCTCGTCTCCCGCCCTAACGTCATCATCCGCCGCAACGAGGCAGGCGAACGCCACGAACCGTACGAAACCCTCTACATCGAGGTCCCCGAAGAATACGTCAGCGGCGTCCTCAAAAGCCTCAACGAACGCAAGGGCACTCTCGTTGACATGAAGCCCCACAGGACTTCCACCCTCATCGAGGCCACCATCACCACCCGCGGTCTCATCGGCTTCGAATTCGAACTCATGAACATGACCAGCGGTCACGGGGTCATGAGCCACCTCTTCAAAGAATACGGCCCATGGGCCGGCGCCATCGCCACCCGCACCAGCGGTACCCTCGTCAGCATGGAAACCGGCGTCGGCACAGGCTACAGCCTCGAAGCCTGCGGCATCCGCGGCAAGCTCTTCGTCGCCCCAGGCGACTACATCTACGCAGGCATGATCGTCGGCGAAAACCCGCGCGCCGATGACCTCCCAGTCAACCCCTGCAAGGAAAAACACCTCACCAACTTCCGCAGCGCTGGCTCCGAAAAAGGCGACGGTCTCCCACCACCACTCAAGTTCTCCCTCGAACGCGCCATCGAATACGTCGCCTCCGACGAACTCGTCGAAGCCACCCCGCAGAACATCCGCCTCCGCAAACGCATCCTCGACCCCAACGAGCGCCGCCGCGTGAAAAAACAAATGGATACCTCCGGCGGAGCCTAACCAAGGCCCCACCACCACATCTCCCCAACCTCGCCAAAGGGTTTTCCGGTCCGCCGGAAAACCCTTTGCCGCGCCCACCCCCAGCGCAAAACCCAACGTAGAACGGACTTCACAATCCGTTCCCCCGACATCTCCAGTTCCCCCACCCCACCCGTTCGAGCACCCATCCGTGCCCATCCGCGAAATCCGTGGTTCCAAAACCCACCGCCAGCCTCCACCATTCTCACGCACCCCAATCAGGAAATCCCA
>CANHUG010000432.1 GCA_947462995.1 Verrucomicrobiales bacterium
ACCCTCGACATGGGCGGCACCAGCACCGATGTCGCGCGCTCGGAAGGTCGCCCGCTCTATCAATTCGAACAGCGCACCGGCCGATCCGTCATCCTCGCCCCGGCCCTCAGCATCGAAACCGTCGCCGCCGGCGGCGGCTCAGTCTGCGATGTCACCGCCGAAGGCCTCACCGTCGGCCCGCGCAGCGCCGGTGCCAACCCAGGGCCCGCCTGCTACGGCCGCGGCGGCCCGCTCACCCTCACCGATGTCAATCTCCTCCTCGGTCGGCTCGACCCGGACAGGGCAGGGCTCCCGCTCGATCCAGAACCCGCCCGGATAAGGCTAGCCGAATTGCGCGCCAGCATGGCCGCTCACGGTCTCCCGCCGCCACCCTCCGACGAGGCCCTCCTCCGCGGTCTCCTCGATGTCGCTGTCTCCCGCATGGCCGAAGCCGTCCGCCGGATCTCCGTCCGCGATGGTTGCGACCCCTCCGAGTACTCGCTCGTCGCCTTCGGCGGCGCCGGTCCGCAGCACGCCTGCGCCGTCGCCGACCAGTTAGGCGTCCGGCGCGTCCTCGTCTCCCGCCACGCTGGGCTCCTCTCCGCCTGCGGTGCCCTCACCGCCCCGCGCGAGGCCTTCGCCGTCCGCCAGATCCTCCAGCCGCTCCGCGATTGCCTGACGCTAGCGGATAAAATCCTTGCCGACCTCCGCGCCGAAGCGCTCGCCAGTCTCGCCGCCCCCGGCACCGCCAACTGCTTCGCCCAACTCCGCCTCGCCGGTCAGGATTCCGCCCTCACCATCGCCATCACGGCCGCCGCCGATTGCGCCCCCGCCTTCACCGCAGAATACACACGCCTCTACGGCTCGCCGCCCCCAACCGGCCGCGCCGTCGAACTCGTCAGTCTCCGCGCCGCCGCCGCCACGGTGCCCACTCCCCTGCCGCCCGAATCCTTCGACGACGCCAGCGTCCTCCACGGCCCCGACATCATCCAGGACGGCTTCAGCACGCTCGTCATCGAACCCGGCTGGGAAGCCCGAAAAGGCACCGCCGGATCATGGCAGATCACCCGATCCGCTAACGCTTCCCCCGCCGCCAGCCCGGAAGCCGAGGCCGCCGCCGCTGAATTGTACCGCGCCCGTCTCCAGGGCATTGCCGACGCCATGGGCGAACTACTCCGCCGCACCGCCGTCTCCACCAACGTCAAGGAACGCCTCGATTACTCCTGCGCCGTCCTCGACGCAGCCGGCCGTCTCGTCGTCAACGCCCCGCACATCCCCGTCCACCTCGGAGCCCTCGGTGAATGCGTCCGCCGCACCGCCGCCCTCCTCTCCCCGCAACCCGGCGATGTCTTCATCACCAACGACCCCGCCTGCGGCGGTTCCCATCTCCCGGATGTCACCGTCATCTGCCCGGTCTTCACCACCGACGGCACGCTCGCAGGCTATACCGCCAATCGCGCCCATCACGCCGAAATCGGCGGCATCACTCCCGGCTCGATGCCACCCGCCGCCCGCTCGCTCGCCGAAGAAGGGGTCGTCATCCCGCCGCAGCGACTAGCCGAATCCATCATCGCCGACCTGCTCCGCAACCACCCGTGGCCGTCGCGCGCCATCCCTGACAATCTCGCCGATCTCCGCGCCCAGGTCGCCGCCGCCCGCCACGGAGCCGACGCCTTCCTCGATCTCTGTTCGCACCACGGCCTGCCCGCCGCCACCCGACGTCTCCACGACATCACCGCCGCCGCCGCCCGCGCCATGGCCCGTCGTCTCGCCGCGTTTCCAGACGGCAGGGAATGGCATGCCGCCAGCACCATGGACGACGGCACTCCGCTCCGCGTCCGCCTGACCATCCACTGCGGCCGTCTCTCCGTCGACTTCTCCGGCAGCGGCCCGGTCCATCCCGGCAACCGCAACGCCACTCCCGCCATCGTCCGCAGCGCCCTCCTCTACGTCCTCCGTCTCTGGATCGGTGAACCGCTCCCGCTCAACGAAGGGCTCTTCGATCCCGTCGATCTCATCCTCCCGGAAGGCCTCCTCAATCCTCCCTTCGCCGACAATCCCGCCGCGTCCCCAGCCGTCGTCGGTGGTAACGTCGAAACCAGTCAGCGGGTCGTCGAACTCCTCATCACCGCCCTCGGCCTCGAAGCGGCCAGCCAGGGCACCATGAATAATGTCATCTTCGGCAGCGCTTCATTCGGCCACTACGAAACCATCGGCGGTGGCACCGGCGCAGGCCCCACTTACGACGGTCTCGACGGGGTCCATTCCCACATGACCAACACCGCCATCACCGACGTCGAAATCATCGAACGCCGCTACCCGGTCCGCATCACCACCTTCAAACTCCGCCACGGCTCCGGTGGCCTGGGCCTCCACCGCGGCGGCGACGGCCTGATCCGTTCATGGCACTTCCTTGCGCCCCTAACCGTTTCACTCCTCACTGAACACCGCACCACCGGACCTCAAGGCCTCCACGGCGGCACCGACGGCGCACCCGGCCGTCAGTGGCTCACCCGCGCCGACGGCCACGTCGAAATGCTCCCAGCCACCACCGCAGTCCTCGTCCAGCCCGGCGACACGCTCACGATGGAAACCCCGGGCGGCGGCGCGTGGGGCGTCTGATCCCTCAAGGCGTCTCCGCAGGCACCGGCACCGGCACCGGCACCGGCACCGGCACCGGCGCACTGCCGCGCTTCGCTTCCGCCATGCAGTAATTGATCTTCGCCTGCAGCTCCAACCGGTCCAGCGACTCCCTCGGATACCGGTGCATCGCCGCCACAAAGTGCGGCAGCGCTTCCGCAGGCCGCTTCGTGAACACAAGGTGGTCGCCATACTTGTGGTGCACTTCCCGCGACCCGTTCCCCCAGCGCAGCGCCGTCTCAAACCACCGCCCCGCTTCGTCATACCGCTGCAGCGCATCACAAGAACGCCCCAGCCACATCGCCATGTACGGATGCGGCGGATAAAGCCGGATGCCCTGCTCGAAATGCTCGATCGCCTTCTCCACATACTGACGGCTGATCACCGGCATCTCGTCCGCCGCCTTCAGATCCGCCATCCCCCAGTAGAAGTAAATATTAGGATCCTTGGGGTTCGCCTCCACCGCCTTCGCAAATCCCGCCGCCGCCTGCAGATAACCCCCAAGGCCATCCGCCCGCGTGAACACATTCACCGACCGCCGGAAATGATAGTCGCCCACCGCACGGTGCGGCGCAGACACCAGCAGCACCAGCGCCACCGCCGCCGTTCCCAGCAGCGCCACCCCACCCGCCTTCCGCTGCCCTCGCTCGCCAGCCACTCCCGACTGCCGTTCATCAGGTTCCCCCGGATTCGCCAGAATCCCCAGCAGCATCGCCGCCGTCACCACATTCACCCCCACGTGCATCTGAAAATCTCCCGCACAGTGCACCGCAAACGCACACAATCCCGCCAGCGTTCCCACCACCAGCGACCCGCGGTAATCCGGAAACAACCCGCGGTGCATGCGTTCATGCCCGGTCTCCCCTAGCAGAAAGCCCAGCGCATTCCACGCATGCGCCAGCAGCATCACCACCACCAGCACCAGCCCGATCATCCCGTAATCCGCCAGCACCTGCAGCCAGTCATTGTGGGCGAATACCGCGTCAATCTCCGTGTCGCTCCAG
>CANHUG010000433.1 GCA_947462995.1 Verrucomicrobiales bacterium
CGCAGGCGAAGAAAGCTTCAAACGCTTCAATAACTGGCTCCCCGACGACACCGTCGAGGCCTTCAAGGAATTCCTCGTCGGCATCAAAGGCCCTCTCACCACCCCCGTCGGCGGCGGCATCCGTTCCCTCAACGTCGCCCTCCGCCAGATGCTCGACCTCTACGTCTGCCTCCGCCCGGTCCAGTACTTCTCCGGCGTCCCCTCTCCGGTCAAGCACCCGGAAAAGGTCGACATGATCATCTTCCGCGAAAACACCGAAGACATCTACGCCGGTATCGACTTCCAGGCCGGTGGCGAAGCCGCCACCAAAACCCTCGAATTCCTCAAAGCCAACTTCCCCAAGGAATTCTCCAAAATCCGCTACGGCTCGGAAGCTCCTAACCTCGTCGGCATCGGCATCAAACCCGTCTCCGGCCCAGGCACCGAGCGTCTCATCCGCTCCGCCATCCAGTACGCGATCACCAACGGCCGCAAATCCGTCACCTTCGTCCACAAGGGGAACATCATGAAGTTCACCGAAGGCGCTTTCCGTGACTGGGGCTACGATCTCGCCAAATCCGAATTCGGTGCCGTTGAAATCGACGGCGGCCCATGGTGCCGTATCCCCGAAGGCAAACCCGGCGCAGGCATCGTCATCAAGGACGCCATCGCCGACATCACGCTCCAGCAGGTCCTCACCCGCCCCGGCGACTTCGATGTCATCGCCACCCTCAACCTCAACGGCGACTACCTCAGCGACGCCCTCGCAGCCCAAGTCGGCGGCATCGGCATCGCCCCAGGCGGTAACATCAACTACCTCACCGGCCACGCCATCTTCGAAGCCACCCACGGCACCGCCCCCAAATACGCCGACAAGGACGTCGTCAACCCGGGCTCGGTCGTCCTCAGCGGCGAAATGATGCTCCGCTACCTAGGCTGGACCGAAGCCGCCGATCTCATCGTCAAGGGCCTCAACGGCGCCATCGGCAGCCGCAAGGTCACCTATGACTTCGCCCGTCTCATGGACGGTGCCACCGAAATCAAGTGCTCCGCCTTCGGCCAGAACATCATCGACCACATGTAAGGCTGCCGTGAACCGCCGCGCGTTCTCACGCCTCGCCCTGACTTCCGCAGCAGCCTCCTTCGGCTGCCGCTCAGTCCCATCCGTCGCACCAGCGACATGGCCAGGCGTGCCGTTCGATGCCGTCCGCGCGTTCGTCTATGCCTGCGAAGCCGATCGGGACAAATCCTTCCTCCGTCCCGACGGCTCGCTCCATCCCGGTATCCTCAACGGATCCGGCGTCCTCCTCAGCCGCGGGCAGACCGACCGTCTGCTCGCGGCCGGAAGGCGTCAGGTGAAACCAAAAGGCCACACCGCCTGCTACGTCCCTCACCACGCCTTCCTCTTCTCCTCCGCCGGCAAACCCGTCGCCTGCATGGAAATCTGCTTCACCTGCCACCGCCATCAGTCAACACCCGGCGGTCTCCCTCAGGACATGGACTACGACGCCCTCTGGACGATCCTCCACGAACTCGGCGTCTACGCAGACACCACCCCCGGTTGCTATCTCCGCAAATGGCAGGCCCGCCCCGCCTGACCGCTCACGCCCGGCGCTCCAGCACCGCCGCGTAAAATCCGTCAAACCCCGTCGCCGCCGGCGACACCACGCGCTCGTCCACGATCGCAAACTCTCCCGACCCTGACAAGGTCTCCGCCGCCCCGTGGTTCTCCGACGGCAGCACCGAACAGGTCGCATACACCACCCGTCCTCCCACCCGCACCATCCCGGCATACTCCCGCAGAATCCGCCGCTGCAACGCCCGCAATTCCTCCAGCCGCTCGGCACTCAATCGCCACTTCAAATCCGGCTGCCGCCTCAAGGTCCCTAACCCGGAACACGGCGCATCAATCAGCACGCGATCCGCCTTCCCCGCCCAGCCCGCCACGGTCCCGGGCCCGATCACTTCCGTCCGCACCCCCCTAACGCCCGCCCGATCCGCCCGTCGCTTCAATTCCTCCAGCTTCCCAGGCACCACATCCATCGCCACCAGCTTCGCCCGACCCCCACTCAACGCCGCAAGGTGCAGGGTCTTCCCGCCCGCACCCGCACACGCATCAATCACCACCTCACCTGGCTGCGGATCCACCATCGGCCCCACCAGCTGCGACCCCGCATCCTGAATCTCCACCCGTCCCTCCGCCAGCAACGGCTTCGGCAGCACTTTCCCGCTCCCCAGCACCAACCCGTCAGCCACCCCCGGCACCTCCCTCGCTTCCACGCCGTGCCCCGCCAGCCACGCCACCGCCTCCTCCCGCGTCCCCTTCAACCGATTCACCCGCAAAAACACCGCCGCCCGTCCATTCAACGCCGTCAGCTCCCGATCCCACGCATCCCCCAGCTCGCCACCCGCCACCTCATCCAGCCAGTCCGGCACCGATTCCCTCACCGCCCGTCTCTGCCCACTCAGCTCCCGCTCCCGATCCCGCATCCCATCAACTCCCAACCCGCGATACTCCCACCAATCCGGCAATTCATACCCATCACGCACCCACTGCGCCGCACACAACGCCCGCACCTCCTCACTGTCCGCCACAAACCCCAGCGCCCGACGCCACCGCACCACCTCAAACACCGTCCCCGCCACAAACCCCCGATCCCGCTTCCCCCACCTCGGATTACCCCCCAGCACCTTCCCCAACGCATGATCCAGCACACCCCGCCCCCCAAACACGGCTTCCACCACCGCCACCGCGGCCTCAGCTAACTGTCGGTGCATCTTCATCTACCCCCACACCACCAGATCCCCCTCCACGCAATCGCTTCCCGCCCCCTCCGAACCAGCCCCCCTGGGAGCGCTGAGCCCCAGCTCGGCGTTCTCCCAACACGCCCCCCTCCGAACCAGCGCCCCGCAGGCTCTGGACTGCTGTCAGAATTACAGCTCTCTCTCGCGCACGGAGTGCGCGTACCCGCCCCCCTCCAATTCCACCCCTCTCCCAACCCGCCCGCCTCCCGCACCCCAACAGGACACCCATACCAAGACCAGAACACCGATCTGGCTGTCTCCCGCACGAGAAACCATCCCGTCCATCCAGTCCATTCCGTCAACACGGTCAACACGGTCAACACGGTCCATTCCTCGTCCCAAACCCAACACCTTTCACACCCTCCCGCCCCTCCGCCCAACCCGCCAAAGGAGGGTCGACATCCCAGTCCCCCGCACCGCCCCTCAACCCGCCCCCACCACCCAATTGCAAATGGCTATCTCACCAGATATGGTGAATCACCAACCGGTTCCCCTAACTCACACCCGTCGCCCTATGACAGAAGCCCAGACAAAAGCTTTTGAGCGACTCAGAACGATTGACTGGACGACCACAGGCAAGGGAACCTTCGACGAGACCACCTACGCCTTGTTTTTCGATTACGTCGCCACTGCGAGTTCGATATGTCGGAGGCATGGGTTCGAGGGAGATCTTTATCGTCGGCTCAATGGATTATTCGACTTTGTCCCCAGATTGGCAGGAGAAACGGCAGCCCTGCCCGAGAGTGTCGAGCATTGGTGTACACACAATCTCCTCGAAGCATACAGCTGGCGGAGTCGTTGGTATGTCGTTCCCGCAGC
>CANHUG010000434.1 GCA_947462995.1 Verrucomicrobiales bacterium
CACCGGCCTCGGTGCCGCCTCCGCAGCAGTCGCAATTACAATCGATAGTAACGGGGTAACTCGGAACATCATGGCAGCTTCAGGCAACAGTCGTGCCCCCTGTACGCTCCCAATTCACCAGTTCTTAGCCATACTTGTCCCCACCACCCTTCAGCACCCCTTCACTCCTCCCCGCCCTCACCCGTCTCCTCAGCCCCCTCTTCCGCCACCACTTCATCCTCCGCCTCAAGAAACACCACTGTCTCCTCCTCATCCGCAGCCGCCACCTTCTCCACCTTCTCCCCTTTCTCTGCCTTCGCAGGTTTCTCCACCGCGTCAGCCTCACCCACCGCTCCCTCCACCTTCTCCGCCTTCTTCTTCCTCGGCTTCTTCTTCGCCACCGCTTCCCCTCCTTCACCCAAAGTCAATTCCTCCTGCGACCCCGCAGCCGCCTCCGCCGCCGGCGCTTCCGGCTCCGGCAGCTTCACCGACCTCAATTCCGCCGCATTCGGCAGGTCATCAATCGTCCGCACCCCGAAATGCTCCAGAAACAACTCCGTCGTCTCATAAAGCAGCGGCCGCCCCGGCAAATCCGCACGACCCGCAATCCGCACCACGTTCCTATCCATCAATGTCTGCAGCGGTCCGTCCACACTCACCCCCCGCACCGCCTCAATCCCGCTCTTCGTCATCGGCTGCCGGTACGCAATGATCGCCAGCGTCTCCAGAGCACTCGGCGTCAGTCGCTGCGGCTTCTTGTCAGGAAACAACTCCCGCACCCATTGCGCCCAATCCGGACGACTCACAATCCGCCACCCGGCCGGCCGCTCCACCAGCTGAAACGCACGCCCGCTCTCGATATACTCCAGATTCAACCGCCCGATCGCCGCCCCAATGTCCTCCTCCGTCACCGACGCATGCCGCGTCACACTCTCCGACGCATTCTCACCCTCCGCCTCCCGCACCGTCGCCACCGCCGACTTCACGCAGCGCACCAGTTCCTTCGTCGACGCCCCTTCCGGCGACGCAAAAATCAACCCCTCGATAATGCTGTCCAGCTCGGTAATCATGTGTCGTCAGACAATGCGTTGAATTCCCTCACAATCCCTCACCTCACGTGTTCTCGTTCCGGAACAAGGTGATCTCGCCCAGCAGGTGATCCTGATTCACCCGGAACTGCCGCAGCTTGATCAGCTCCAGCATCGCCACAAAAGTCACAATCACTTCCTCCCGCGTCGTCGCCGCCGCAAACAGGTTCATGAACGCAATCTGCGTCCCCGGCGTCAACGCACCCAGCAAATACTCGATCTTGTCCGCCACCGTGAAATGGTCGTCCGCAATCTCCCGCAGATCCACCTTCTCAAACCGCGCCAGCACTTTCTGGAACGCCCGGATCAGATCAAAAATCCCCAACTCCGGCAACCCGCCCGGCTCCGCCTCCTTCTGCATCTCCGGCACCTCCGGCGTCGCCGGATACACATGCTCCATCTGCAACTGCCGCTTCTGCAGAAACGACGCCGCATCCTTGAACTTCTTGTACTCAATCAGCTGCCGGATCAGCTCCCACCTCGGATCCTCATCCTCCCCTTCCTCCTCCGGCGGCTGCACCGGCTTCGGAATCAGCATCCGGCTCTTCAGATACATCAGCGTCGCCGCCATCACAATGAACTCCCCCGCCAGATCAATGTTCAGCATCTTGAACGTGTCGATGTACGCAATGTACTGACGCGTGATCCGCTCGATGTTCACATCAAGGATGTCCACCTCGTCCTTCTTGATGAGGTAGAGCAGAAGATCGAGAGGACCTTCGAAGATGTCGAGCTTGACCTTGTAGGAATCGTCCACGGCTGAATTGGAAGTGAATCGTCAGTATGCACCGGCTCTCCGCCTTGCCAGCGCTAAATTCCTCCCGCCCTCCCAACCCGCCCGTTCCCCATCCCTACGCAAACGTGTCTTGCCCCCAGGCCAGATTTCCGCAATCCTCCGACGGTTTCCCTCCTCCGCCACCCATGAAACCCGCCCTGCTCCACCTCGCCACGCTCTCCCTCCTCACCGGCACCTCCCTCGCCGCCCCCTACGCCTCCGGCCTCTCCGTCTCAGGCAACACCATCTCCTTCATCCTCAACGAGGCCGCCGATAAAGTCTCCGTCTCCCTCAACAACGGCGCGTCCACCCTCAACCTCGGCCCGCGCCCCGCCGGAACCCACTCGTTCGACTCCGCCGGATCCCCCTCATGGCAGATCATCGTCGAAAAAGCCGCCCCTCCAGGCTGGCGCGCCGGCACCCTCCAGCAGATCAGCTCCGACGCCAACCCACTCACCCAGTACGTCAACGGCCGCGGGGTCTGCATCGCCCGATCCCCCAAAAGCCGCTCCTTCGGCCGGGTCTACGTCTCCGTCGGTTCCTCCGGCACCACCACCACCGGCCGCTCCGTCCCAGAAGGCATCTACCCCCTCAACGCCGACCTCTCCGCCACTCCCCTCGGCACCAACCCGCTCACCGGCGGCCTCAGCTTCACCGCCAGCACCGAAAGCCCCTACCGTCTCACCGCCGGCGACGACGGCACGCTCTACATCGCCGACTGGTCCGACCAAACCGGCACGCTCTACTCCACCGACGCCGATGTCGCCAACGGCACCAATCTCCTCGCCGGCCCAGTCGGTTCACCCTTCCCAGTCACCGACACCCGCATCCACGGCTCCATCGCCGCCGTCGCCGTCGAAGGTTCCATCGCCACCAGCGACCTCAAACTCTGGCTCATCGACGAGGACCTCCAGGACGACAAACTCGCCACCACCCAGTCCCAGACCAACAGTCTCTGGGAATGGCGCCTCAACGCCGAAGCCCCGTTCGTCCCCCTCAACGGCCCACCCCTCCGTCTCTCCAGCGCAGGCATCGCCTTCGCCTCCCAGACCGCCGACATCGTCCGCTCCAAAACCGGCACGTTCTACAAAACCCAGCGGCGCGCCAACGGCGGCGAATCCGGGGTCTTCATCATCGACTCCACCGGCATCACGCTCGACAGTTCCCTAACCTCATGGCGGACCTTCAAAGGCGATCTCACCCTCCGCGACGTCTTCACCGAAACCGTCGCCGCCGACCTCACCGATGACGGCCAGTTCCTCGCCGTCCTCCGCCGCGACAACGCCTTCCACATCGTCCACGTCGGCACCGGTCTCTTCGACTTCAACCGCTACTCCCTCCTCACCACCACCCCGACCACCGTCGCCGGCCGCGACATCGCCTTCGACCCCGCCGGCAATGTCTACATGCTCAGCTCCGGCAACCAACTCCTCCGCGTCTTCGCCCCAGGCGGCACCTCCAAAGCCACCACCGGCTCCGACGCCACCTTCTCCATCGCCTTCGAACCACTCCCGCCTCCCACCCCAATCATCACCGCCGTCACCGGCACCCCCAACGCCGTCGTCATCGACTTCTCCGCCCCCGGCGCTTCCCTGGCCGACTTCGCCCTCGAACGCTCCCCGGATCTCGCCACATGGCTCCCCGACGCCTCCGCCCAATTCGCCGGCGAATCCCCGTCCTTCTCCGTCAACGCCGTCGGCATCACCCCCGGCTCCAAGGAATTCTTCCGCGTCCGCCGTCTCCGCTGAGCCTCCCGC
>CANHUG010000435.1 GCA_947462995.1 Verrucomicrobiales bacterium
CACGCCGAGGATTGGTCGGATGAGTGGGATTGAGGTATTGAAGGGGTCGAGCCAGGTGAGGTTCGGTCCGCACACGACTGGGGGTGTGGTGAATTATCTGAGCACGCCGTTTGCGGAGTTGGATGCGGTGGTGCCGGCGGAGGAAGTGACTGGCAAGGGCGTGGCGGGGAAGGGGCCGGTTGGGGTGGGGGCGGTGGGAGGCGTGATGCGGCGGAAGGACGAGTTTTATCTGAAGACGAGGTATGGGTCGTGGAACACGTGGACGAACCATGGGAATTGGGCGCGGACGCAGGAGACTGGGGCGGGGTTAGTGGGCTGGGTGGTGGAGATGTTCCAGGAGAGCACTGATGGGTTCCGGAACATTGACCGGGTGGGCGGGAGTACGGGGTTTACGGCGCTGGATCCTAACGTGAAGTTCTTCTGGGAGCCGGACACGGTGGTGAAGCAGCGGTTCGAGTTCCGGGCGGGGTACACGAATTTTGACGGGAACGAGACGTACACGGGGCTGACTGAGGAGGATTTCCGGCGTGATCCGCAGCGGCGTTATGTGAGCACGCAGTACGACCGGTTTGTGTATGATCAGTTCCGGAGTTCGCTGACGCACACGATTGAGCCGAGTGCGGGGACGCGGGTGGAGACGACGGCGTATTACACGACCTTTGACCGGAGCTGGAACAAGCTGGACGGGGTGAAGGGGGCGGATGGGAAGTCGTACACGATTCCTAACGCGCTGGCGGCTGGTGGCGAGGCGCTGGATGTGGTGCGCGGGGATGCTGCGGGGACGTGGCGGTTGCGGGATGGGAATCGTGAGTACCGGACGATGGGGGTGCAGACGCGGGTGGACACGGAGTTTGCGACCGGGTCGGTGGAGCACCGGTTGTCGGTGGGGGCGCGACTGCATTATGATGAGGCCGAGCGGCTGCAGACGGACACGAACATTGAGGTGGACGAGCGCGGCCGGGAGTTGAGCCGGGCGAGGACTGCTCCTGGGACGGCGGGGAACCGGAAGGACGATACACTAGCGTTTTCGCTGTGGGCGGAGGATGCGGTGAAGATCGGGCGATTGACGGTGAAGCCGGGGGTGCGGTGGGAGCATCTGGAGCAGGAGTACCGGGACCGGGACACGACCGGGGCGGATCCTGACAAAGTGACGGCATCGGGGAGCGGGAGTCAGGACATTGTGGCTCCGGGCGTGGGGCTGGTGTATGATCTGGGCGGACCGTGGTCGGTGTTCGGCGGTTATTACCGAGGGTTTTCGACGCCATCGCCGCGGGATGCGCTGGCGGTGGGCCTGGATCCGGAGACCTCGGACGGGTTTGAGGCCGGGGTGCGGCACTATGGGGATACGGTGCAGGTCGAGCTGGTCGGATTCTTCACGAAGTTCTCGAATCTGATCGTGCTGGATAACTCGGCGGCGTCGGGGACGGTGGAGAGCGACAATGCGGGGGATATTACGACGTACGGGCTGGAGGCGGCGTTGCGTTGGGATCCGCTGGCGGCCAGCGGGAGCCTGTGGCGATTGCCGATCCGTTTGTCAGGGACCCTGACGCATGCGGAGCTGGATTCGGACAGCCCGTCGGCGGACGGGGCGTCGATTTTCAGTGGCGGTCGGAAAGGGAACGATGTGCCGTACATTCCTGACTTCACGATTGCGGGCGGGATCGGGATCGAGCGCGGGAGGTTCGGGTTGTATGCGGATGCGACGTACACGCCGGCGGTTTACGGGACGGCGAGCAACACGACGAGCCAGCGGAATATGAGCGGCGTGCCCGATGCTCGGTTCGGGAAGACGGACAGTGCGTTTGTGGTGGACGTGACGGCGCGGTGCCGGCTGGGGGATCATGCGACGGTGTTTGCCGGGGTATCGAACGTGCTGAATGACGAGTACATTGCGAGCCGGTTGCCGCTGGGTCCGCGGGGCGGACAGCCGCGGATGTTCTTCGGGGGGATTGAGCTGCAGTTCTGAGGTGGAGTCGGGGGGCATGGGGCCGATGCGGTCCCATGCCCTCGGTTGTGCTGCGGTGGGAAGGGTGCTATGGGTGGAATCGTGAGGCTTTCGAGGAATTACAACGTCAGCGTGAGGCTTGCTCGCCTTTCTTCATTGGGCGGTGGATGGCTTCGCGGTGGTGCCGGTCCGCGTGAGGGCTTGGGATGGACGACAAATGAAAGGATTCGTTATGCTTAGACGCTATTCGGCAATTGTCATTGCGGCGATCGCAGCCGCGAGAACTGTCAATTTCGCAGTCGCAACTCCGGAGCCAGCTGAAGCGGGCGTTGGCAGTGAATATACTCAGGCTATGCTGTCAGGTGCAGCGATGTATGCGATCGAGAAGAAGGATAAACCGCTACTTGAATCCACGATTCGTGCGGGTTTTGATGTCAATGCGTCGTTTTGTCTGCCGGAAAGCGCCGGAGGGGAACAGAACGGGAACTATGCGCTGCACCTTGCTTGTGCGCTAGGAAATGCCGAAGCGGTTGACATTCTGCTGAAGAGCAAAGCGGATCCACTGATCAGAAATCACTTCGGCGAACTGGCAATTCATGGTGCGGATACCCCGGCCTGCACCGAATTGCTCAAGCGCGAAGGGCAGCCGAAAGAATTCGAGGCAATGATTGAAGTGCTGATTCAATGCAAGTTCCCGCTGGGTTTTCTGGATTTCGATGCTGATGAACGATTCAAAGTGGCTGTGGAGCATATTCCGGACAAGCTGGCGGTCCGGCCGTTGGCACGAATGAGGGAGGTAGTCGATTCAGAGGGGATCAAATCTCGCGTAGACAGTGATTCCGGGGAAGATGGCGGGCTCATCAGTGTCAAAATGAAGAAGCATGCGGATGGCCCTGGTTTTGATTTTGAAGCCAAGTGGGATCACGGGCCGCTTAATGGGAAACGCCATTCTGGAACAGTGACGGTATGGCACGGATTTTGGAAGGCGACTATCACGAGATCGGTTGAATCCTGATTCTTAATGGGGTCCCATGCCCGCGGTTGTGTATCGGTGCGAAGGGTGCTTTGTTTGGGATCGTGAAACTTTCGAGGAATTACAACGTCAGCGTGAGGCTTGGTCGCTTTTCTTCATTGGGCGGTGGATGGCTTCGTGGTGGTGGCGTGCCACGCGAGGGCTTGCGACGAATGAAAATAACCTGAAGTGAACTAATGATGAGAACTATCGTAGCAATTTGTATCGCGGCTGCGGCGTCTGCAATCACCTTGTATTGCGGTGCTGGAGAGAAACCGGAACGTTCGAGCGATAGTATTATTATCAGTGAATTCGATTGGTCAAAATTAAGGACGGAGCCATTGAAATGGGTTGATCGAGAGGTCGCCTTGGAGGGGTGGGTTCAAGTTTACGTCGATGCCGTGGGTAAAGTGTCTGAAGTTTGGCTTCGGGAGACACCTGAAGGATTGGAGTATGCATTGAAAAGAAGATCCGTGGAGGTATCGAGAACGGGGTTTCTGGAGGCTGTCTCTCGAAAGGGAATTGACGCAGACGCGATGGCAATAATGCTGTCAGGAAAGCCGCTCAGGATCAGCGGAAAGCTTATAGGCGTAGATGAGAATCCCCTCTACCTTGGTGAGCTCACCGGTGAGATAAA
>CANHUG010000436.1 GCA_947462995.1 Verrucomicrobiales bacterium
CGATGCCCGGCAGCGAGTTCGGGTGGCGTTCGGGATCCGGGAAGTGGCCGGCGTATTATCCTGACAGCCTGCCGCCGGTGACGGACATCGGGCCGGGGAGTCCGACGGGAGTCGAGGCCGGGATCGGGGCGAAGTTTCCGGCGAAGTACCAGCACGCGATTTATGCGGCGGACTGGACGTTCGGGACGATGTATGCGATTCACCTGACTGCCGACGGGGCGTCGTGGAAGGGAGTGAAGGAGGAGTTTGTGTCAGGGAAGCCGCTGCCGCTAACGGATCTGGTGATTCGGCCGCAGGATGGGGCGATGTATTTCCTTGTGGGTGGCCGGGGGACGCAGTCGGGCTTGTACCGCGTGACGTATACGGGGAGTGAATCGACGGCTCCGGCGGCGACGCCGGCGCTGACGCCTGAGATGGTGTTGCGGCGGGAGTTGGAAGCGCTGCAGTTGGAGGCGCCGTCGGCGGCGGCGCTGGACAAGGCGTGGGCGAATCTGGGGCATGCGGACCGCTGGATCCGGTTTGCGGCGCGGACGGCGCTGGAGTTTCAGCCAGTGGCTGGCTGGGCGCAGCGGGCGCTGGACGAGAAGGAGCCGGTGGCGTCGATGAATGCACTGCTGGCATTGAGTCGTGCGGCGGCGAAGGAACATCAGGCGGCAATTCTGGCGGCGCTGGGTCGGATTGATTATGCGTCGCTGAAGGAATCGGCGAAGCTGGATCTGATCCGGACTCATGCGGTGTGTCTGGTGCGCGGGGGGATGCCTGACGACTCTGCGAAGGCGGCGTTGCGGGCGCGGTTCGAGCCGCATTTTCCGGCGCAGGGGAATGCGTTGAACAAGGAACTGTGTGACCTGCTGTGTGCCTTGGACAGTCCAGGGGCGGTGTCGCGGACGATGCAGTTGCTGACGACGGCGCAGGACGATGCGAATGTGATTGCGGACGAGAAGCTGATCGCGCGGAATGACGGGTATGCGAAGGGCGTGCGTGATGCGATGGCGTCGCGGCCTAACCGTCAGGAGATTGCGTATGGTTATGCACTGCGGATTGCGAAGAGCGGGTGGACGCCGGAGTTGCGGCGGCAGTATTTCCGCTGGTTCAATCGGGCCCGGAAGTTCGAGGGCGGGAACAGCCTGCGCGGGTTCATTGAGAACATCCGGAAGGATGCGCTGACGAATGTGCCTGCGGAGATGAAGGCGGAGCTGGAGGGCTTGTCCGAGGAATTGAATGCGGCTCCGGCGGATCTGCCGCGTCCGGTGGGACCGGGGCGGGCGTGGACGATAGATGAAGTGCTGGCGCTGACGGAGAAGGGGATGAAGGGGCGGAGTTATGACAACGGGGCGAAGATGTTCAAGGCGGTGCTGTGTGCGAGCTGTCACCAGTTCGGGACGGAAGGCCGCGGCGGGATCGGTCCTGATGTGACGGGAGCGGGCAACCGTTACACGATGAAGGATCTGCTGGAGAACATCATGGAGCCTAGCAAGGTTGTGTCGGATCAGTATGAATCGACGCTTATCGAGAAGAAGGACGGGTCCTCGGTGGTGGGCCGGGTGCTGCGAGAGGCGGACGGGAAGGTTGGGGTGGCGGAGAATCCGCTGGCTCCGGCGACCCTGACGGAAGTGGCGGTGGCCGACATCAAGAGCCGGAGCAAGTTCCCGCTGAGTGCGATGCCGCCGGCGTTGCTGAATTCGCTGAACGAGAATGAAGTGCTGGATCTGGTGGCGTATCTGCTGAGTGGCGGGAACAAGGACGACAAGGCGTTCAAGCCCTGAGGCTGATTGAACAATGACGAGGGGAGGGGCTGCGGCGTGAGTGCCGCGGCCCCTTTTCGATTCTGCTCAAAATGAAGGCTTTCCTTCGGACGATGTTTACCGTGTTGCTGCTGCCGCTGCTCGGTGGTTGCGGTGGGAATGCCAGCAAGACGACGGATGGTGACAGCAGGCGCTTTGCGACAGTCACTGAGAAGCAGGCGTTTCTGGAGCGATATGTGAGTTTCCGGAGGCGCTATGACGAATTGGATTTCGCGATCAGGTACATTGATGGGGGTGATGGAATGGTCCCCGGGCCGACCGAGTGGGATGTCCGGATTCTTGCAAAGGTTCCGGTGGAGTCGCTCGACGAGTGGGCATCAGGAATGGTGCCGACACAGATTCCGGATGTGAGTTGGATTTCTTCCATTCCGAATGCGCCGATCGAGATGGCGTCATTTGAATGGTATGCCGGTGAAGGGCGGATTGTCGGGATCAGCCGCGGGAATCGGCTAGTTCTTTATCGGAGTCGCCGAAACTGAAGGCGAGGACGGGGCAAGGCCGGGACGGCATTGTTGCGGGGGCCTGCTGCACTGGTGCGTGTTGCGGCGTGGTTGGGGCGGGTGAATCTACGCATGAACGGGATTCCCATGGGGGCGAGGTTGCGCCATGGTTCCGGGCGCGGGCGCGAAGCCCCGATCCATCCCCCTGACAAATCATGAACACCTCGTCTCTTCCGTTTGCTGTGCGCGTCTGCGCTGTTTCGATGCTTGCCGTGATGGCCCCCGTGCGGGCGGCTGAGGATTATCTGCATTTTCCGGCGAAGGAAGGGGCAGGGAAGGGAGCGAAAGTGGTGCTGATTGCGGGGGATGACGAGTACCGGAGCGAAGAGGGATTGCCGATGCTGGGCAAGATTCTGAGCCAGAGGCACGGGTTTGACTGCACGGTGTTGTTTCCGGCAGGGCCGGACGGGATCATCAAGCCTGCGGATCACGTGCTGCTGTCGAATCCCGGGGCGCTGGATGGGGCGGAAGCGATTGTGATGCTGACGCGGTTCCGGTCGTGGGATGCGGCGGCGGCGGCGAAGTTTGACGGGGCGTTTCAGCGCGGGGTGCCGATCATTGCGTTGCGGACGTCGACGCATGCGTTCGATTTTCAGGGGGACCATCCGTACAAGAAGTGGAACTGGAATTTCGGGGACGGGGAGTGGACGGGTGGGTTTGGAAAGCACGTGCTAGGGGAGACGTGGGTGAATCACCATGGGGCGCACAAGGTGGAGGGATGCCGTGGGATTGTGGAGAAGGGGAATGAGAAGAATGAGCTGCTGAAGGGAGTGAGCGGGGTGTTTGCGGACAGCGATGTGTACACGGCGACGGCGCCGGCGGATGCGACGGTGCTGCTGCGCGGGGAGGTGACGGAGACGCTGAAGCCTGACAGCAAGGCTGTGAGCGGGCCGAAGAACAATCCGCTGCAGCCTGTGTTCTGGACGCGGGAGCACAAGAACGAGAGTGGCAAGGTGAACCGGGTGGTGACGACGACGATGGGAGCGGCGACGGATCTGCTGAACGAGGGATTGCGGCGATTGCTGGTGAACAGCGTGTTCTGGGGATTGAAGCTGCCGGTGCCGGAGAAGGCGGACGTGACGTTTGTGGATCCGTATGCGCCGAGCATGTATGGATTCGACAGCGAGCGGAAGAATTTCAAGGTGAGTGAGCTTGGGCTGGGCAAGGCGCTGCCTCCGCGTGCGGAGTGAGGGTGTGAGGAAAACGACGAGAACTGACTAACTGAATTCATGAAGCAATCCAATCTGTTTGTGCGCTGCCTGCGTGGTGGCTTGACC
>CANHUG010000437.1 GCA_947462995.1 Verrucomicrobiales bacterium
ACTGCATTCTGCGGGAGGGATGGGACAAGGGGATCAGCCTGCTGAACAACAATCTGACGATGGTGAGGACGCAGATCATTGACTGCGACAAGTGTGTGGCGTTCAAGAACGGGAGTTCGGGGGCGACGCGGACGGTGACGATGACGAAGAGCACGCTGGTGGCGGAGGAGCATGACACGGCGCTGGCACCGTGGGGGTATTCGGTGCCGCCGACGTCACCGGATCCGGATATTCCGGCGACGGCGTTCTGGACGCAGTGGAAGCCGGCGAGTGCGGGTGGGACGCCGACGCAGGACGGGGTGATGGTGTTGAATGCGGCGAGTTCGATTTTCCATGGGAAGCAGCCGGTGCAGATCGACAACGGGGCGGGTCAGTACACGAGTGCGCCGACGACCTTGGCGTATTGTGTGACGTTCGATACGGACACGGCGGGGGCGGCGGTGTGGCCGGGGACGGGGAATCTGAATGTGGATCCTCAGTTTGCGGGGATCGGGGCGGATGACTACCGTCTGGCGGCGGGGAGCCCGTGCATCAACGCGGGGGATCCTGATGCGGCGCAGGTGGATCCTGACGGGAGTCGGGCGGACATCGGGGCGTTGCCGACGGGAACGGGTGGTGGCGGAGCGATTGGCGAGGTAAGGTGGACGCTGGCGGGTTCGCCATATCGGGTGACGGCGAACACGACGGTGCCTACGGGGACGACGCTGAGGATTGATGCGGGGGTGAACGTGCAGTTTGACCAGGGGATCCGGATGACGGTGAACGGGCGGATTGTGGCGGAGGGGACGGCTGGGAGCCGGGTGGTGTTCAGCCATGTGCCGGGGACGAACGTGACGAGCGACGTGGATCCTATCAAGTTGGGGACGCAGACGGGGGCTCCGAAGTGGGGCGGGGTGCGGGTGTATGATTCGATGGGTGAGGAGAATGCGTTCCGGTTCTGTGATTTTGTGAATGCGCAGGGGACGTCGCCGAGCGGGTCTGAGAATTACGGGTCGCTGGGTTTTGTCCGTTCGTGGGGCTGGGTGGATCACTGCACGTTTGCGGGGACGCACCTGAGGATGTGTTATGCGCGGAACAGCAAGCTGACGGTGACGTACAGTGATTTTCCGGACATGTTCATCTTTGATCCGCTGGTGAACCGGATCGAGGAACCGACGACGGATTTCATTGCGGCGGCGGACAACAGCATGGAGCCGCTGAAGGTGGAGTATCCGACGACGGATGCGGAGGTGAGCGGGGCGAACGCGGTGAATTTCCCGAACGGGATGCCACTGAACGGGTGGTGGCGGGTGTATTTCAATGCGTTTCACGGGAACCGTGGGCACCAGGACGTGTTTGACTGTGACAGCGGGCGGTGGTCGCCGCGGGATCCGGTGACGAATTTCCAGACGAACGGGCAGTTTGTGATTGATTGCCGGTACAATCATTTTTACGGCCTGGCGGGGGACGAGCACATGGATCTGGGTGGGGATGCGTACATTGCGAGCAATGTGTTCGAGAATGCGCGGAAGGATTTCTGGACGAACGACACTGGTTATTCGAATGCGATCAGTTCCGGGGACAAGGGGAGCGGGACGACGATCATGCTGGCGCGGAATATTTGTTATGATCTGGATCACGTGATCAACTGCAAGCTGAACACGGCGACGATTTTCGAACACAACACGATTGCGAACATCCATCCTGATTTTGTGTTTCAGGGGCAGACGGTGACGCAGAATGTGATCTGTGCGCCGATCAACTTCTTCATTCCGCAGGACGGGACGAATCCGAGTTACGGGGACGGGGCCTATGTCGGGTTCAACATTATCAGCAATGTGCCGCATGTGTTCAGCGGGCCTGACGCGCGGAAGGTTAATAACGTGGTGGTGAACGACATCACGACGAAGATCGAGTTTTTCCACAATCTGCTGGATCAGGTGGCGGATCCGGTGATTGGGCCGAATCATCCGGGGGGGTATTTCAGCGGGACGTACGGGCCGAATCAGGCGGGAGCGCCTGGGTTTGTGGATCCTGTGGCGGAGAATTACGGATTGCGGGTGGATTCGCTGGCGCGGGCGACAGCGCCTGGCGGGATCAGTTATGGGGCGCAGATTCCGGAGTGGGCGTATGTGCTGGGCGGGCCGTCGGGGACGGTGATGGAGACGAGTGCGCGGTTCACGGTGGGTGGGCCTGGGGTGGTGGCGTACAAGTGGCGGCTGGATGGTGGGGCGTGGAGTGCGCCGGTGCAGATCGGGAGTGGCGGGTTGATGCCGCGGGGTGCGGTGGCGACGGTGCGTCAGGCGGTGCTTGAGTTGAGTGGGCTTGGGGCTGGGAGCCACGTGCTGGAAGTGCTGGGTCAGGACATGGCTGGGAACTGGCAGGGGAGTGATCCGGCGCGGTTGTATGATGGCGGGGCGCAGGCGTTGGCGACGGTGCGGGAGTGGCGGGTGGAGACGGCGGTACCGGTGGTGAGGCTTGGGGAGGTGATGGGCGACACGTTTGGGGCGACGCCGACGGCGGAGCAGCAGTATGTGAAGCTGGTGAATCTGAGTGGTGCGGCGGTGGACCTGACGGGCTGGAGTCTGAGTGACGATGTGACGACGCCGGGAGAGCAGGCGCTGACGGGCGGGTTGCTGAAGGTTAGTCTGGTGAATTTCCGGATCGATAATGATGGGGATGCGGTGTATTTGTTTGATGCGGCCGGGGTGGTGCGGGACAGCGTGGTCTTCGGGCCGCTGCCGGCGGGTTATGCGCTGGCGAGGTTGGGGGCTCCGGCGGAATGGCGGCTGGCGGTTCCGATGGGAGGTGATGCGGAGAGTGTGGCGGCGCGGATGAGTGATTCGTCGCAGATTGTGATCAACGAGTGGCTGGCGGCGACGGGGGTGAGGTATCAGGAGGATTGGATCGAGTTGGCGAATCTGGCGCCGTATCCTGCGAGCCTGAGCGGGATGGTGCTGACGGATGCGCGGTTCGGGTCGATGCCGGTGTTTCCGCCGTTGAGTTTCATTGGTGGAGGTGGGTATGTGAAGCTGGTGGCTGACGGGGATGTATCTGCGGGGGCGAGTCATACAGCGTTCCGGATCGACAGCCTGACGTCGGAGTTGCTATTGTACGGTGCGGGCGGGCTGCTGCTGGACAGTGTGCGGACGTTCCCTCAGGTGACGGATGTGAGTCAGGGCCGGGTGGGGAGCGGCGGGACTGGCGGGCTGGGGTATTTCACGCTGCCGACGGCTGGGGCGGCGAACGGGACGAGTGATCCTGGATATGTGAATGCGGTGGAGGTGCTGGATCACCTGAGGATCACGGAGATCATGTATGCGCCGGAGGGCGGGAATGGTTATGAGTATCTTGAGCTGGTGAATACGGGGACGGTGGAGCTGGATCTGGGCGGGGTGACGTTTGTGCAGGGGGTATCGTTCACGTTCCCGGCAGGGTTCCGGCTGGCGGCTGGGGCGGAGGTGTTGCTGGTGCGGGATCGGGTGGCGTTTGAGAGCCGGTATGGGAAGGATCTGCCGGTGGCTGGGGTGTATGACGGGTCGCTGGACAACAGCGGGGAGACGCTGGCGCTGCGGCTGCCGTCGCCGTGGGATGC
>CANHUG010000438.1 GCA_947462995.1 Verrucomicrobiales bacterium
GAAAGCGGCTGGAACGTCAAACACCTCTTCGCCCTCATCGTCTCTTCCTCCACCTATCGCCAGGAAGCCACCACCACCCCCGATAAACTCGAGAAAGACCTCGCCAACCGGCTCGTCAGCCGCGGCCCCCGCTTCCGCATGGACGCCGAGGTCATCCGCGACAGCGCCCTCGCCGCCAGCGGTCTCCTCGTCCCGAAAATCGGCGGCCCCAGCGTCAAACCCTATCAACCCGAAGGCATCTGGGACAAGGTCGGCATGGTCGAAGGTAACACCCGCATCTACCAGCAGGACAAAGGCGAGAACCTCTACCGCCGCAGTCTCTACTCGTTCTGGAAACGCATGGCCCCGCCAGCCACTCTCGAGATCTTCAACGCCCCGGCCCGCGAATTGTCCTGCATCCGCCGCGAACGCACTAACACTCCCCTCCAGGCCCTCGCCGCTCTCAACGACACGCAACTCCTCGAAGCCGCTCGCGTCATCTCGGAATCTGCCCTCCGCAAGGCCGGCGCTTCCTTCGACGACACCGCCGCATGGATCACCGCACGCGTCCTCTCCCGCTCGCTCTCGCCGGAAGAATCCGCCATCGTCCGCTCCACCTTCGACGCCGCCCTCGCCAGCTTCAAAGCCAGCCCGGACGACGCCCGCAAATTCATCGCCCAGGGCGAATCCAAACCGGACGACAAACTCGACCCGGCCTCCGTCGCCGCATGGCTCCTCGTCACGAACCAGATCATGAATCTCGACGAAGCCCTCAACAAGTAACCTCCCGCACGCCATGAGTCTCTTCGAAGAATTCCAACGCCATCAGACCCGCCGCAGCTTCTTTGAGCGCGGCCGCCACCTCCTCGGAGGTGCCGCCCTCACCTCTCTCCTCGGCGAATCCTCCATCGAACGCCTCACCGCCGCCGATAGCCCCGCCCACGGACCCCTCCTCCCGCATTTCGCCCCCAAGGCCAAACGCGTCATCTACCTCCACATGGTCGGCGGCCCTTCCCAGATGGACCTCTGGGACTACAAACCAGACCTCCCCAAATGGTACGACAAGGACCTCCCGGAATCCATCCGCAACGGTCAGCGGCTCACCACCATGACCAGCGGCCAGTCCCGCTTCCCCATCGCTCCCTCCAAATACAAGTTCTCCCAGGTCGGCAGCAACGGGCTCTGGATGAACTCCGAACTCCTCCCCTACACCGCCAAAGTCGCCGATGACCTCTGCGTCATCCGCTCCATGCACACGGAGGCCATCAATCACGAACCAGCCATCACCGCCATGCAGACCGGCAACCAGATCGGCGGCCGCCCCTGCATCGGTTCATGGTTAGGCTATGGCCTCGGTGCCATGAACAAGGACCTCCCTTCCTTCGTCGTCCTCGTCGCCGAACCCACTAACCGCGAACAGATGCAGGCCATCTCCGCACGCCTCTGGTCCGCAGGCTACCTCCCAGGCGAACACGCCGGGGTCTCCTTCCGCTCCAGCGGCGACCCCATCCTCTTCATCAACGACCCCGCGGGCATGTCCAAGGCCCTCCGCCGCTCCCAGCTCGACGGCCTCAAAGCCCTCAACGAAATCAACTTCAAAGCCGTCGGCGACCCCGAAACCCACACCCGCATCAGCCAGTACGAAATGGCCTTCCGCATGCAGGCCAGTGTCCCCGAACTCACCGACCTCTCCAAGGAAACCGACGCCACATGGAAGCTCTACGGCGAAGAAGCCAGGAAACCAGGCACCTTCGCCGCCTCCACCCTCATGGCAAGGCGTCTCGCCGAACGCGGAGTCCGCTTCGTCCAGATCTATCACAATAACTGGGACCACCACGGCAACCTCGGCGGCCGCATGCCCTCCCAGTGCCGCGACATCGACCAGCCCATCCACGCCCTCATCACCGACCTCAAGGAACGCGGCATGTTCGATGACACGCTCATCATCTGGGGCGGCGAATTCGGCCGCACCATCTACTCCCAGGGCGGTCTCTCCCGCGAAAACTACGGCCGCGACCACCACCCGCGCTGCTTCAGCATGTGGATGGCCGGCGGCGGCTCCAAAGGCGGTGCAGTCTACGGCGAAACCGACGAGTTCTCCTACAACATCGTCAAAGACCCAGTCCACATCCGCGACTTCCACGCCACCGCCCTCCACCTCATGGGCATCCAGCACGACCGCTTCACCTATCGCTTCCAGGGCCTCGACTTCCGCCTCACCGGCGTCGAACCAGCCAAGGTCATCAAGGATCTCCTCGCCTGACGGCTCACCTCCCGCGGCACGCGTTTTCCCAGCCGCCCTTTTGACGCCGCGGGCCTCAGGCCCGAAGGTACCCCCATGACTCGCTCCTGCCTCGTCGCCTCGGCAGTGCTCGCCTCCGCGTGCACCTCCGCCTCGGCCGATGACTTCGCTTCCCTCACCGACAGCTTCGGCGTCACCTCCGTCCTCTCCGGCATCCCCCACGCCACTACCAACAACCCCGACGGCTCCGCCATCAATTTCTGGACTCCCTCCCAGGAAGGAGCCCTCGCCGTCTCCTCTTCCCTATCCAATCCCCACAACTCAGGAGCCGACGCCTTCGGCAATCTCTACGTCGCTGACAAATCCAGCCACGCCATCCTCAAAATCACCACGGACGGCCGCATCCACACCTTCGCCGGCACCCACTCCGACGGCTTCAATGGCGACGGCCCCGCCCCCGCCACCTCCCTCCGTCTCTCCAATCCCAACGGTCTCTACGTACTCCCTAACGGCGTCGTCTACCTCCTTGATCCAGGCAACCACCGCATCCGCCGCGTCTCAACCTCCGGCATCATGACCACCGTCGTCAATGACACGGACCCCAGATGGGCTTCCTCCGGCCGCGCCCTCTGGGTCAGCCCCGACGAACAACTCATCTACTACACCCACGAATACTCCCCCGCCATCCCCGGCGGTCTCTCCGACGGCGCTTGCATCAAGCAATGGACCCCCTCAACGGGCATCTCCCTCGTCTGCTCCAAATCCGTCGGCTTCCGCAACCCGGGCAATCTCGCCGTCCACCCGATCAACGGCAAACTCTACGTCACCGACCGCGCCGAAGACGACACTTCAGGCCTCGCCCAGGGCCTCTTCCGCATCGATGGCCCGGACCAGCGCACCCGCATCACCGGCAACAGCTCCCAACCCATCGCCGCCGACGGGCTCCCCGCCCTCTTCAGCTACATCAATCAACCCCGCGGCATCACCTTCCTCCCAGACGGCTCCTGCTTCCTCTGCGGCCACAAGGACGGCTCCGTCTGGTTCATGGACACCTCCGGCTTCCTCCACCTCTACCTCCAGGGCGCCGGTAAAAAAGATACCTTCGCCCTCACCAACGGCCTCCACCCACCACTCGCCGGCGGCAATTACTTCAGCCAGCCCCGCGCCCTCACCCTCGCCCCCAACGGCGACCTCCTCGTCGTCTCCAATGACAGCGGCTTCCTCTTCAAAGTCGCCTCCGTCACCCCGCACCTGCCCTCCGACCTCTCCGCTCGCCCCTCCGGCGACGGCCGCGTCCTCCTCCAATGGTCCGGCCTCTTCTCCCGCGCCTACCGCGTCCAGCGCTC
>CANHUG010000439.1 GCA_947462995.1 Verrucomicrobiales bacterium
AAAGGCGCTCGCTCGGATCGTCTTGCCATCAGCTTTCCTCCTCAGTCATCCTAGCGAAAATACTTCTTCGCATCCACCCGCCCCTTCGGCGGCTTCCCTTCACCCTCACTCTTCTCCTCCTCCCCTTTCTCACCTTCCTCACCCTTCTCCGCCTTCGCTCCACCTTTCTCCCCACCCTCCTTCACCCCAGCCACCTCACCAATCACCTTCACCTGCCCAGGCTCCCGCAGCTTGATCTCCAGCTGCCCCTTCGAACCTCCGTCCTTCCCCTTGTACTCGAAAATGTCGCCCGTCACCTCGATCGTCTTCCCCTTGTACAGCTTCGCAGGACTACCCCCCTCGAACTTCCCGTAACTCTCCTTCCAGCACACCACCGTGAACTTCCCGCCCTCCAGCGTGATGAACGTAATCCCCTTCTCCGATTCATGCGTGTTCGAAACCCGCCCGCTCACCACAGCCTTCCGCCCCACCAGCTTCCTCACCTCCGCCTCCTTCACCGCCTCCACCTTCGGTAACTCCTCCACCTTCTCCCCGCCCGCCTCCTTCTCCACCTTCTCTCCCTTCTCAGCTTTCTCCTCCTTCTCCCCGCCAGCCGTCTGCGCCGCCGCAGCACTCGGCTTCCCCACAGCAATCACCGCAGCCACCACGGCCGCACGCATCAGGACAGTAAGAATCAGGCGTTTCATCGCCGCCATGCCTCGCCCCTCACCCCCGTCCGCGCAATCCCCTTTTGCCGCCTTCAGAAATCCACCGCCAGCCTCGTCCCCACCACCATCGCATGCCCCACCTTCGGCAGCGCCGAATCAATATACTGCGCATCCAGCGTCAGCCGCATCCACTTCGTAAACGACACACTGTAAAACACCTCGCCCCCATTCTCGTTCCCCAACCCCAGCTGCCCCAGCAACCCATGCCCCGACAACTCCTGGTGATACACCCCCACACCCCACCGGTCCCTCGTCCGCCCCGGAATCAACCCCGTCCCACCAATCCCCACCGACCCATGCAGACTCACCGGACTCGGCTCCGCATCCGAAAAACCCACCCGCGCAAACACGCCCCACCCACGCTCCTGATTCCCGCTCACATACTGAAACCCATTCCAGAACACCGACCACGCATCCTCCTTCGTCAGCGCCTCCCCAGTCTCCTGGAACTCCTCCAGCACCACCCGCGGATCACTCGTGATCCCCAATCGCTCCTGCCCCACACTGTACGCCCCGCTCAACCCCATCCCTCCCGGCTTCCCCCCAATCTCATACTCCCAGTCCACCTCCCCAAACATCGTCGTCCCCTCGTAATGCGTGAACGGATTCGTCCCCGCAGTCTCCTCCGTCCCCATCGCCATCAGCGACGCCGTCACCTTCTCCGTCGGCTTCCAGATCACCCCGCCCCCCAGCGCCGACTGCGGCAACTGCCCCACAATCACCGGCGACATCACAAACCCCGTATTCATGAAGTGACTCGTCGACTGCAATGACCCGGAAATCGGATTCGCATCCCCGCCAGCCGTATTGATCAACCCGCCCATCACCGCAAACTTCGGATGCAGAAACTGCGTGAACGTCAACTCCGGCAACGCCCACGCATTATCCCCCAGTTCCCCCTCATTCAACGGCAGCAGCGCCGCATTGTTCACCGGCGACACCGTCCCCGCACGCCGCGTCACCGCCTCCCCCTGCCTCACCTGCATCCGCATCGTCAGAAACCCGCCACTCCACAAATCCGCCTTCTCCGTGTCCACACTCGTCACCACATTCCCAGTATACAAATTCCCCCAATCGTGCCCAGTCGCACTCCCCCCGGACACCACCCCCTGCAGCGTATACACCCCCGTCCGCTCCACCGTCACCCCGTGCGCCGCCATCCAGTCCCGCCGACCCCACATCGATCCCAGCAGCTTCTCCCGCTCCATCAGCGACCCGCCATAACCAGCAGCTCCTCCTGCCTCTCCTCCCGCTTCAACACGCGGCACCACAGGCGCCCCGCCAGCCACAGCCGCCACCATCCCAATAAACCCAAACGCACAAACACAGGAGATCGATTTCATAAGGCTCAACTTCAACCAATATTCTAACTCAGGAAGCCCTCATTTCGGAAATAGCATCACCAGCCCCGCCCGAATCCCCCACTCCGGCCCGCCACTCGGTCCATCCAGATAGTACCGCCCCCCCACAAATGCCTGCATCGGCTGCTTCCCGATCTTGAACAACTGCGACACCACAAAATTCACCGGCATCGTCCACTGGCTCCGGCTCCAGTCATACGTCGACTCCGAATTCACCGTGAACGTCGTCTTCGTCTTCGTTATGTAAGAACAGAACGGCTGCACAAAACTCGCATTCACATCCGGCCGGCTCCCGTCACCAGCCACCGACCACAAATGGTTCACCAGCACACCGTACGTCCACGGCCCGTCCTGCTTCAACGCCAGCCCCGTCGGCCCCAACCCCCACTTCTCACCACCCAGCTGCGCATCCGTCGCCGTCGGCCACAACGCCACCGGCCCGCCCGCCAGAATCCACCCGCCCACCGGTGCCTTCGGCGAAAAGAAAAAACTCTGCACCGTATCACCCAACCCAGACGCACTCGCCACCCCCGGCGCAGGCGACTCCGCGTCAATCACCGGCAATATCGTCCGCACAATCAGATTCCAGTCATCATTCAGACTGAACGGAATCACCGGCTGAATGTTCAGCGTGAACCGCGTCGCATCATTCACCCCGATCCCGAAATCCCAGTTCGCCTGAAACGGCACCGAAATCAGACTCGCCACCGGATTCGCCAGCTGCTGCGCAAGATCAGCCTCCGGCACCGCCACCGCCGCATTCGCTAAAGGATCCGCCGCCGCCGCTCTCGCCACCACCACAGCAGTCAACGCCACCACTAATCTCGGAAACAGTTGGATTCTCATATTCTTCA
This sequence comes from Verrucomicrobiales bacterium, assembly GCA_947462995.1. Lineage (GTDB taxonomy): Bacteria > Verrucomicrobiota > Verrucomicrobiia > Verrucomicrobiales > V1-33 > V1-33. The sequence goes on from CANHUG010000439.1 coordinate 2,923, forward strand.
GTTGGAAAATGTTAGCTCTCAGGCGCAGCCATCCGGAAAATCAGACAGCTGCGCCACCCCATCTAATGAGGTTTCCCGCACCTGCCAAACATTATCTGCAACCCCCGGAACCCGACCCAATCCCTCCGCTCAATACAGAATCGCCCGCCGCCCGCGCAGCTTGTCGTTCACATTCTCACGCTTGTCGTAGTAATCCTCCACACGATCCGCAGGCCCATTGTAATGCCGCCGGTCCACCCGGTCCTCGCGCCGGTCCACCCGATCCTCCACTCGGTCCACCCGTCCCGCCACACACGACGAAAAAAGTCCCGCCACCAAGGCAGCCAGCATCAGCGCTTTCGTGTATCTCATCTGCGCACCTTCCCCATTTCCCCCTCCACTGTCAATCCACGCAACCACCTCCCCCAACTGCACCTTCGTTCAATCCTCCTTCCTTCCCACAAAATCAGAAGATACCATCTGTAAAGCGGGCTGCACAAAGCCCCGCCTCCGCCCATGACCCCACCGCCGCTCCCAACCCGCCGCCACGACCTCGACGCCCTCCGCGCCGTCGCCATGCTCCTCGGCATCGCTCTCCACGCCGCCCTCTCCTTCACCGGCGGTCCATGGACCGTCCAGGACTCCCGCTCCAGCCCCGCATTC
>CANHUG010000440.1 GCA_947462995.1 Verrucomicrobiales bacterium
GTCCACTACTACGGCGGCAACCGCGGCCCGCTCTACCACGGCGCTGACAAAATCGAAAAGGAACCGTCCACCGCAGACAAGGCCGCCAGCTGGTTCTACAAGGCCTCCGAAGGCGGCGGCTCGCTCCTCGATTACCTCGGCTACGGCGCAACCATCGCGACATGGTTCCTCAACGGCATCGCCCCCGAAGAAGTCACCTGCGTCACCGCCGCCTCCGAGGGCCTCGAAGTCGACGAACACAGCATCACCATCGCTCGCTATCCCTTCGGTCTCTGCCGCTTCGAAACCCGCTGGGGCACGTTCACCGACCCATGGACCCACCAGCCTCAGCCCAAATGCGGCTTCATCCTCAAGGGCTCGGAAGGCACCATCGCCAGCTACGACTACGAACCCTCCATCCGCGTCCAGACGCGCTCCCGCCCCGAAGGCTTCGACGTCCCCGCCGACTCCCTCGCCGCCCCCTTCCGCAATCCCGTCGAATACCTCATCCACTGTCTCACCAATAACCTCCCCATCGAAGGCCCGCTCTCCACCACCACCTCCCGCACCGGCCAACGCATCGTCGACACCGCCTTCCTCAGCGCCCTCCAGAAAAAAACCCTCCCGCTCGTCCCCTGATCGTTCCCCGGCCCCACAACCGACCAGCAACACCGGAATCGGCAAACATTCGCGGACCCGCTTCCCGTAGACACCCGCCACTCCCCGTGCTCCCTCACCCCCCAGCACGTCTCCCAACCGCTCCCTTCCCCAGCACAGCATGCACTCAATGATCAAATGGTTCGCCCGCAACCACGTGGCCTCGAACCTCCTCATGTGGCTCATGCTCCTCCTCGGAGCCTTCCTCGCATGGAAAAAAATCCCCGTCGAATACTTCCCCGAAAACGAACCCGACGAGGTCCGCGTCTCCATGTCCTACCGCGGCGCAACACCCGCTGAAGTCGAAGAAGGCATCGTCATCAAACTCGAAAACGCCGTCCGCGACCTCCCCGGCATCCGCGAAATCCGCAGCTATTCCTCCGAAGGTAGCGGCGAAATCGAAATCGAAGTCGAAAAAGGCAACGACCCACGCCAACTCCTCGACGACATCAAAAACCGGGTCGACGCCATCAATACCTTCACGGCCGACATGGAACGGCCTGTCGTCGCCCTCAACCAGCGCACCATGTCCGCCGTCACCGTCATCGTCGGCGCTGACATGTCCGCCCACGACCTCCGCAGGCTCGGCGAAACCGTCCGCGACCAGCTCACCATGCTCCCAGGCATCACCCTCGCCAATCTCCGCGGGGTCCGCCCATACGAAATCTCCATCGAAATCGCCGAGGAAAGTCTCCGCCGCTACGGCATGTCCATCGCCGATGTCTCCGCAGCCATCCGCCGCAACAGCATCGACATCCCCGCAGGTGGCGTCAAAACCGCCGCCGGTGACGTCCTCCTCCGCACCAAAGGCCAGGCCTACCGCCGCGACGAATTCGAAAACCTCGTCCTCCGCGCCGAACCCAACGGCGCACGCGTCCTCCTCAAAGACGTCGCCACCATCAGCGACGACTTCAACGAGGACCCTCTCTACTGCATCTACAACGGGAAACCCAGTGTCTTCGTCCGCGTCGAACGCACCGGCGACCAGAACCTCCTAACCGTCACCGACTCCGTCAAGGAATGGATCAAAACCGCCGGCGACCGTCTCCCCGCAGGCGTCGAACTCAGTCTCTGGCGCGATAACTCCCGCCCGGTCCGCGAACGTCTCTCCTACCTCCTCTGGAACGGTCTCCAGGGCGGTGCCCTCGTCTTCATCACCCTCGCCCTCTTCCTCCGCATCTCCTTCGCCTTCTGGGTCGTCCTCGGCATCCCCATCGCCTTCGCCGGTGGCCTCATCGTGATGCACTACCTCGGCTTCACCATCAACATGTTCAGCCTCTTCGGCTTCATCGTCGTCATGGGCATCATCACAGACGACGCCATCGTCGTCGGCGAATCGGTCTACAGTCACGCCAAACTCGGCAAATCCCCAGAAGACGCCGCCATCGAAGGCACGCTCGACGTCGCCACCCCAGTCACCTTTGGGGTCCTCACCGTCGTCGTCGCCTTCCTCCCGCTCCTCGTCATGACCGGCCGCTGGGGATCCTTCTTCGAACAAATTCCCGTCGTCGTCGTCCCCGTCCTCCTCGCCTCGCTCATCGAAAGCAAACTCATCCTCCCTGCCCACCTCTCCTCCATCCGCTGGGACCGCAAACCCTCACGCTTCGGCCGCATCCAGCAGGGTATCGCCGACTGGCTCGACTCCTTCGTCGTCCAGAAGCTCTACCTCCCGGTGCTCAAAGTCGCCATGGAGCACCGCTACGCCACCCTCGCCCTCTTCATCGGCATCCTCGCCCTCAGCTTCGGTACCCTCAAAGGCGGTCACCTCAAATGGGTCCCCTTCCCCCGCTTCCAGTCCGACTCAGTCTCCGGTCAGCTCGAAATGAGTCTCGGCACCCCCGCCCACATCACCGAGGCCCACATGCGCCACATGATCGAAACCGCGGGCACCATCCAGAAAAAATACCTCAACGCCGCCACCGGCCGCAGCGAGGTCATGAATATCATGGCCGTCATGGGCTCCATGGGCGCTAGCATAGCCCGCGTCGGCAGCTCCGGCGCTTCCCACATCTGCGAGGTCGTCCTCGAACTCCCCCCACCAGAAGAACGCACCATCGACACCGAAGCCCTCAAAAGCGAATGGCGTAAACTCATCGGCGAAATCCCCGGCGCACGCGAACTCCGCTTCCAGGACTCATGGGGCACCGGCCGCCCACCACTCGATATCCAGATCAGTGGCCAGGACCTCGCCGAAATGCTCGACGTCTCCGAAAAACTCCAGGAACACCTCAAAACCTACGACGGCATCAACGACGTCTACGACGACTACGCCACCGGCAAACAGGAAATCCAGATTGTTAGCGTCAAACCGGAAGCCGAAGCCCGCGGCGTCACCCGCGAAATCCTCGCCCGTCAGCTCCGCCAGGCCTTCTTCGGCGACGAAGCCCAGCGCATCCAGCGCGGCCGCGACGATGTCCGTGTCATGGTCCGCTACCCCAAAGACGAACGCACCAGTCTCGACAATCTCGAGAAAATGCTCATCCGCGCCCCAGACGGCTCCGAAATCCCCTTCTCCTCCGCCGCAGAATTCCGCTTCGGCCGCAGCCCCACTTCCATCCGCCGCTTCAACCGCGCCCGCGTCATCCACGTCCTCGCCGACATCGACCAGAAAGCCGCCGACATCGTCGCCGTCCGCTCCGCCATCGACACCCATCTCAAGGAACTCCTCCGCGAACACCCTTCCCTCACCCTATCAATCGAAGGCGAGGCCCGCGAGGAACGCGAATCCTTCGAAACCCTCATCTGGGGGCTCGTCTTCGTCCTCTTCGCTCTCTACACGCTCATGGCCATCCCCTTCAAGAGCTACTGGCTGCCCCTCATCATCCTCCTCGTCATCCCCTTCGGCTGGATCGGCGCCGCCCTTGGCCATCTCATCAAGGGCATGGCCATCTCCTTCTTCTCCGTCCTCGGCATGCTCAC
>CANHUG010000441.1 GCA_947462995.1 Verrucomicrobiales bacterium
CACCCCACCCGCCACCGTCGACGCCCGCCAGTTCACCGGATCCGACAACGCCATCCCCGCCCTCGGCCGCACCAGCACAAGGCTGTGCCCGCCCCCGTCCGCCAGCGGCGACCACCCACCATCCCACGTAACCTGCATCACCGTCGCCCCGTCCGGCGTCTGCAGCACCAGAGCCTCACCTCCGTTGCTCAGATTGTCCCGGTACTTCCCTTCAATCCTCCGGTCCCAACCATACACCCGCCGCAATCCCAGATCACTCCCCGCCAGCACCAGTCGCTGCCCGGGCGCTAACACCACATCCCGCCACGGCGAAAACTGATAGCCCACCCCGCCCGCAAACCGGCACCCGCGAAGATTCAACGACTCCACCGCCGACGCATTCATCAGCTCGATGAACTCACTAGCATCATCCCCCGCAGGATTGAAATGCAGTTCGCTCACCACCAGCGACCCCGCAGGCACCGCCGACGCCCCCGCAGGTTGGAAAAACGCCGCCGTCAATCCCGACCACACCGCCCCATTCCGGCACCGCGCCCGCACCCATGTGTTCCCGCTCAGATTCAACGGCCCGCTGTACGTCCGCGCCGTCGCCGCCAACGCCCCGCCCGCCACCCGCGGATCACTCCCGTCCGTCGTGTAGAAAATCGTCGCCCCAGCCGGCCCCGTCACCGTCAGCGTGAACCCAGGATTGTAAATCCCCCCAGCCTGCCCAAACGCCGGCGCATTCACCGTCGGCAGCAACCCCGCACTCCGGAACTGATTCAGCACCGTCGTCGTCCGACCCGGCATCCATGAATTCCGGCACACATTCCACGCCCCCGTCCAATTGTCAGGAAGCCGGTAATTCCACCGCGCCGATTCAGCAATCATCGCCCGCTGCACCGCCCCGCACATCGCATTCAACCGCGCCGTGTTCCGCGCCGACGACAACGCCCCGCCCGCTCCCAGATGCTGATTGATCCGATCCGCCAGCAGAATCCGGTACTCAGGGTCCGCCGACAGCAGCAATCCCGCAAAAATCGCCCCCGGCCCGTCCCCCGGCGACCGTCCCGCCGAAAACACTCCATTTGTCAGGGTCGACGCCCGCGCCGTGTTGTTGTCGCTCCCGTCCCATGCCGCGATCGAATTCGACCCGTTCACCGACAGCCACCCGTCCGCGTCATTCATCAGAAACTTCAACCCGCTCCCCGGCCCCGGAAATCCCGCACACCGGTACTCATCCTCCGAATTCCCGAACATCCATGTGATCATGTAATCAATGTAATTCGTCACATCCACTAGCGGCCGGATCCCCGCATAACTCGTCCGCTGTCCCTTCGCACGCTCCCACCCGGCCCCCGTCCCGTCATACGCCTGCCCCGGCGTCGGCCACCCGCCCACATTGTAGTTCCCGTTGATCGCCTCGTACTCGTCCTTCGACCCACCCAGATAGTCCGCCATCATCGCCGCATTCCACCGCTCCCGCAGGTGGTACATCCCCCAGTACGTCCCGTTCAGAAACAAATGCACCATCCGCCCGTGCGGCGACACATGACCCATCTCCATCATCGCCTGGTCCGTGAACAGATTGCTCATGTAAAACCCGCGATCCACCATGTCGTGACTCCCGCTCCGCAGCTCAATGCTGTCAAATGACGTCACCGCATCCGTCCCGTGATCCGCCCCCGCAAACAACGGCGCTTCCAGCCGCGGCGCACCGTAATTGTCCCGGAAATACAGCCGGAAACTCTTCTTCGCAAAATTCGTGAACGCCCCGCCAAAATATGTCAGGCCCATCCCCGCACTGGCACTCGCCCCATTCGCCGAATCCAGCCACTCGACGTTCCCCGCCACCTCCGCATCATTGTTGATCGCCGCCGTCGACGGCGTCGCCACCGACACCACCGGCAAATCCCGCAACGCCGCAGGTATCTGCGGCCCCCACACCGCATTCCCAGTCACCCCCGTCACCATCCCCGGCTGCGACGCCACCGTCTCCGGCAGGATATAACTGTGCGTGTCCACATTCGTCGGTGCCAACCCCGCCGCAAACGCCGCCGCCCGAATCACCGTGCTCGTGCTCACCGTCACCGGCCCGCTGTACAACGTCCCCGTCGTCTCCGTCGGCACCGCCCCGTTCACCGTATAACGAATCACCGACCCCGGCGTCTCGCACGTGATCGTCACCATCTGCGGCCCGCTGAACACTCCCCTCCTCGGCAGAAACTTCGTGTCCGCCACCACCCCCGCAAATCCCTCGCCAACATTCACCGCCCCAGGCGTCGCCGGCCGGAAATACCGCCACGCCCCCGACGCATTCCGCCCGTACCCCGTATCCGGCGATTGCTCCGGGTACAAAGCCACCATCGGCCATCCCTCCGGCACCCGATCCACCACCACTCCATCCGCCCCACTCAAACTCAGGGTCTCCCCAGCCCGACTCAGCTGGAAATTCGTGTGCAGCGCCGCCGACCCATCCGCCCGATTCTTCCCCGACGCATACACCAACAGATAACCACCCGGCCCCACCGCCACCGAAGGAAACACCCACTTCCACAGCACCTCCGGATTGTCCGACAATCCCATCCCCGCCAGATTCACCGTGAAATCATTCGGATTGTATAACTCTATCCAATCCGACGCATCCCCGTCCTCATCCCGCACCACCCCGCCATTGTCCGCCACAAATTCATTGATCCTCACCGGCCGCTCCACCGCATCCACCGCCACCGTCACCACCGCCGTCACCGACCCCACCGCATTCGCCGCCGTCAGCGTATAAACCGTCCGCTCACTCGGCCGCACCGTCACCTTCCCGCTCCCAGTCACCACCCCCACCCCGCGGTCAATCGTCACACTGTCCGCTCCATCCACCCGCCACGACAACTCCGCCTCCGCCTTCAGCGCCGGATTCCCCGTCGCCGTGATGTTCCCTCGGTCCGGCGCAAAAAACACCACCCGCGGCGGCGGCGCACGATACACCTCCACCTCCGCAATCTGCGGACTGAACGCATCACCACCCAGATTCGCGATCCTCACATACCGACCGCTGAATACCCCCGCCCCCATCGCCGCCGTCACCGTGTCCGCCTCCCCAGGCCCCGCAAACGTCAGATCCGTCCGCACATCCCCAGTCCACACCGCCGGCCCAGCCACCCCGCCACTCTCCCCGTGAATCGTCACCCGGTAATTCCTCAACCGTTCCGGACAGCAGTCCGACCGCTGATAAATCACCACCCGATCCAGCGCCTGCACCCTCAACAGATCAACCTGCCAGAAAAACCCAGTCGTCGCCCCGCTCGCAGGATGCGCCACCGTCAGCGGATTCCCATCCGTCAGATTCGACGCCGTCATCCCCGCATTCACCGCCCCACTCGCCGTCACCGGCTTGTTCAATGCCAGATTCGGCACCGCAATATCATCCGTCCACACCTGAATCTCCGCCAACTGCGGATTGTACGCCGCATTGCTCAGATTCTCCAGCCGCACCCACTGCCCCGTAAACGTCCCCGCAGGATGCGCCGACGCCAGCACCTCATCCATCCCACCCAAACCCGAATTCGTCCCGTTCCCACG
>CANHUG010000442.1 GCA_947462995.1 Verrucomicrobiales bacterium
CCATTGGATGAGGGCGGCGACTTCTGCGGGGAGGTGCTGGCGGAGGAGAGCGGCGGCGTTGGCTGGGTCTGAGAAGCCTTCTTTGAAGAGCTTGTCGTGTGGCTGGTGGAGGTCCTCGTCGGCCATGGGGGTGGGGAGAGGATAGGGTGATGGGATGCGGCGGCAAGTGGAAATGCGGCGAAACAAGCATTTGCGGTAAAGGGTGGATTGGCAAGGGAATGAGGGGCAGGGGAATGCTGGTGAGGAGAGCGGTGTAATGTTGCGGGTGACAAGGTGGGGGCGGTTGGGCATGGTGCGGGGATGCGCTGGGTGCTGATGCTGTTCGTGATCCTTGCTGCCATAATGGGTGGTGAGGCGCGGGCGGTTGTGGTGATGGGGCGGGTGGTGATGAGCGAGAGGGTTGGGAAGGAGGAGACGGTCGAGCGGGAGTCGGAGGATGCTTTGCGTGGTGCTTCTCTGGGGGCGTTTCGGGAAGCCCGGAAGGCTGCGGGTTTGGTGGATGGTGCGCCGCTGGTGTTATGGTTTCCGGGTGGATCCGCGGTGGCGCGGAGTGATTGCGGTGCTGGTCAGGGCTGGGCGCGGCCGATTGAAGAGGTGGGGCTGGGCGACCGGGTGCTGACGGCGGAGGCGGGCGGGGCGCAGGAGAGCGGGACCGCGGTGATGGATCCGGCGTCATGGAGGGCCTATTCGCTGCGGTTGACCCGGGCTGACGGAACGGTGACGCGGGTGGACTTGCTGCGGCCGGCTGGGTGGGAACAGGTGATGGCACAGGGGCCGGACGGGCGGCGCACGATTCACCTCGAGCTGCCCGAGATGGGAGTTTCGGGCGAGGCCGAAGTGCTGGCGGTGTCGCCATGTCCGCCGGTGGAGCCGGGAGTCGGGAGAGTGGTGACGGGGACCTTCCGTAATGAGCGGAATCATGGCCTGCGGGCGCTGCATGTGAGTGTGGCGGGGAATGTCAGTTGCCTGCGGGTGACGTCCGGGCATCCGGTGTGGTCGGTGACGCGCGGGGCGTGGATCGGCGCGGGGGAGCTGGTGCCGGGCGAGGCGCTGGCGGCATGGCGCGGGGAACCGGTGGCCGTGCTGGCGAATCTGCCTGAGGCCGACACGGCGACATGGAATCTCGAAGTGGAGAACGAGCACGTGTACCGTGTCGGTCCTGCGGGGATCCTGGTGCACAACACTTCCCCGACGCCGAAGGAATTGTTCGAGGGGGGCGGGGGCGTAAAGAGTGCACCGATCCATCGCGTGGGTGGGAGTGCGCCGTCCAATTTGGCTTTGAAGCCTTCGGAAGCCGAACTTCAGCCCCCGGAATCTCAGTCCTTCAGGGGGGCACCGCTGGCGAAGCGGCAGCCCTGATGAGGGTAGCTTACCCGAATGCAACGCGACTTCATGCTCAGGCTTCGACTGTAGGCACCTCAACGGCCAGCCGAATCGAGGGCGCAGGTTTTCAGGTTATGCCAGACCCAAGCAAGAGGTTTCCAAATCACGCTCGCATTACTCTCCCAGACGGAGCCGACGGCTTCAATGACAGGAATTTGCAAAGGCTATCCGAGGCGTTTGACGACACAACAGGGCACTAGGCCATGAATCACTACTCCATCATAGGCCCCTCGGGCACTCCTGTTTTTGAGGCTGAGTGCGCCGACATTGTTCCTGGTTGCGTGTGCCTCGGCAGGATCCTCGATCTGGACGCTGTTCCCGAAGCCCTAAGGGCCAATTGGGAGGAGCTTGAGCAGTGTGCGAACGATCAGATCATCCCCAGAGCTGAGCAGATATTGGCGGAGATTGATGCAATGGAGCTGGCGGTTCTTGGACTGCCATACCTGCTCCGTGATGTTCAAGTCATGCATGGAGATAGGCTTTCTTTTGTGCCCATCGAACGCTCAGAATCGCAACCTTCAGCTCCGCGTGGCTGAGCTGGATTGTCTGGTATCGGGGGGAGCGTCTGGCGTGGTTGGCGGGGTGCTTGCAGCGCTGCGCGGGGTTCGGATGCGGCTCCGTCCAGTGGAAATGAGGTTGGCATTGACGCCATTTGATGGCGACATTAGATTGACGTCATGACTAGAACCCAGATTCAGCTGCCTGAGCCACTGTTCGGTCGGCTTCGCCGCATTGCTGAGATACGGGACATCTCCGTGGCGGAGGTCATCCGTCGGGGCATGGAGATTTACGTCATGAGTTGCCCGGAGGTGGAGCCTGCGTCTGAGGGTTGGACGATGCCTGTGTTGAGAGGAAGTGGAGGGCATCTGGTGGATCCTGCATCGATTCGAGGCGAGGCTGACGCTATGGAAATGCGGTTTCAAGCTAGGTAGCAGCATGATGGCAGCCGACACGAATCTCTTCATTCATGCGGCGGATCCTGACTCGCCCAATCACGCCCGAGCCCGTGCGTTTTTTCGGGATTTGGAGTCGGTGGGCATGGAGTTCGTGGTGTGTGAGCTGGTGCTGGTGGAGCTTTACATGCAGTTGCGGAACGGGGCGATTTTTGTGCGGCCCTATTCGGCCCGGGAGGCGGCAGCGTACTGCCAGGCGATGAAGACCAATCCACTGTGGCGCTGCATTGACTACGACGCGAGGGTCGCTGGGCATTTGTGGAAATGGGCGGCGGAGACGAAGGGGGGATTCAGGCAGATCATTGATGCGAGGCTCGCATTCACCTTGCGTCACCACGGCGTCACGCATTTTGCCACGGCAAACGTGAAGGACTTCAAGTCATTTGGATTTGAGAGGGTGTGGAATCCACTGCTGCCATGACTTGGTGAGAGGGGCGAGCAACGATGGGGGCGCGAGGGCGGGAAGGATGGTATGGATGTGACAAGGATGGACACTCAACGGGACACAGAGCCGCTACAGCTACGATGACATGGGGAACCGCACCAGCTTGGGAGAAGGCCCAGGCTTCGCCCGCATGACGACATGGACGCCAAATAACCTTAACCAGTACACGTCTGTGGAGCGTAAGAGGACGTTCGATGTGACTGGTCGCCGGGCATCGGGAGCGGAAATCGCCGTCAATGGACAGGCGGTCGGAACGGGAACGAGCAGCTATCAGCCGACATCGAGCGGCCTGTACTACCACATGGAGGCTTCGAATTTGCCAACACCACAGGCAGCGGATGACACAATGGAGCCTGTCAGTGTAACGCAGAGATTGACTCCGGGTGCGACGCCGACTGTGATTTCCCCGCCAGGTGCCCTGCAATGGGTGGGTCTATCTGGGGAACTCACAGTGGAACAACGACCCAGTCTACGACGCCGATGGGAATCTCCGCTTCGATGGCCGCTGGACGATGACGTGGGATGGGGAGAACCGCCTCGTGAAGCTGGAGCGTCCGGCATGGACCCAGCCGACAGGCGGTTTCATGGCTCCGGCAAATCCCGAGGAGCCGGTTGGAAAACCGGGACCGGCAGCGGAGTGAAGACTTTGTTTCTGGAACTAGCCAATTCTCAGGAAGAGAGCGAGATAACTTTCACCGGAGCTGGCTGGTTTTGTGGCATGAGATGCGGCTCCGCCGGGCGTTGTTGAAGGAGTCCCCTCCGGGCGGCGGCCC
>CANHUG010000443.1 GCA_947462995.1 Verrucomicrobiales bacterium
ATCAGACTGTACCTCGACGGCGTGCACACCGTCGCCGGACTGTGCGCATCCGTAAACCTCATCCCCTCCCGCGCCAATCGATCCAGGTGCGGCGTCGCCACCTTCGCCTTCTCATTGTAACACCCCACGTCGCCATACCCAAGGTCGTCCGCCACAATCAAGACCACATTCGGTCGCTCCGCCGACCGCACCTCCCCGCTCACCAGCAACACCATCACGGCACAGACAAGTTTCGGCAGGGTCATCGTCTTCATTCAGACGCCCACCCTACTGTCCACCCACGCGCTTGTCACCATCCCTCTCGCAACCACCACGCCTCACCCCGGCACCTCGCCTCTCCTACTTCTCCTCACCACCCTTTTCTTCTCCCGCCGCAGCCCTCAGGCTTCCCATGAAGTCACTGAACGACTGCGGCTCCCCCTTCTCATAGCTCTCCGCAAATTCCTTGAGCGCCGCTTCGGGTATCACTCCCATCCCCATTCCCGTCACCGCCTTCGCCGCCGCCTTCGCCTCATCCTTCCGCCCCAGCTTCCACAACCCCTGCGCCAGCGCAATCTTCTCAAACGGCCCCATCTCCTGACGATCCTCACCCGGCTTATCACCAAGGCTCTCCACCGCCGCCTCAAGCGCCTTGTTCGCCTCCGCATCCACCGCCCCCGCCCCCGCGATCATCTCCACCACCATCATCGCCGCCGCCCGCTTCATCATGGCGTCCCCATCGCCGCGGAGCAACGCCGTCACCGCCTCCCACTGCTTGCGCTTCGCCGCGAGTATGCACTTCATGTACCCTAGCATCGCATAGTCCGGATCAAGGGCCTCGATCTGCCCGAGAATCTCCTCCGCCTTGCCGTCATTCCCCTCCAGCGCTCCGGAAAACTCCGCGCCTAGCTTCTCAATCTCCCCCTTGCTGTCCTCCGCCTTCCGCAACCGCTTCAGCAGCTTCTCCTCCCGCTCCCCTCCAGCCAGCAGCGCCTCGATCATCTCCTCCTTCAGCGATGCCGGATGAATCCCGAACAGAAACTTCCCGTCCTTCACCACAAACGCATGCGGGATGCTCTTGATCCCCGTCGTCTCCAGCCAATCCCGCTCGAACACCCCTCCCTTCCCAACGTACGCCACCGGATACGACATCCCTTTTCCCTTCTTCTTCGCAAACGCCGCCGCCTTCTCCCGTCCATCCTCGAACACATTCATGCCGAATACCTCAAGTCCCTTCTCATGGTACTTGTCGAACAATCCGTCCATGTGAGGAATCGCCGCCACACACGGCCCGCACCACGTCGCCCAGCACTCGAACACATACACTTTCCCCGGCTCCCATCGCTCCGGCGCAGCACCCGTCACGAAATCCGCCTTGCCCACCGCGTCAGGCACCACCGCATCACCCGGATTCAGCGCCATCACAGGCAATGTCGCAGCAATCGCCATCAAGGCGGTGATTAGTGATCTGGATGTATTCTTCATAAAGTTGTTTATCATCGGATTGGTTCGGGAACAAGCTTCAGCAGTCTCTGTACCGTGCGCTCCTCCTGAGCCCGCGCGCGCTCGTACGCCTCCGTCTGCTCCGGCGTCAGCACCGACCGCAGCATCTCCTCCGCCGCCCCGGATGCATCCTTCCCAGCCTCCGCCGCACCCCCATCCCCTAACCGCGCCGCCGCCGCCCGCTGAAACAGCAAATCCCTCTGCTCCGCCGTGAGATCCACATAACGGTCCGCACCCCGCACCGCTTCATTCCCCGCTTCCTCCGCCGCCGCCACCCGGCGCATCTCCCTCACCGCCGAAAACCTCCCGAATTGCTCCTCCGTCAGGATCCCCCGCAGCGCCGCATCGTCCACCTCAAGCTCCGTCTCCTCCGCCGCCGCCAGCCGATCCCGCTCCTCCTGACTGAAACTCGCAGGGTCAAGGCTGCCGCGCGCCAGCGCCCCCTCCACCACCTCCCGCATCACCTCCGTCTGCACACGGATCCTCCCCTCGATCTCCTCACGCAATCTCGCCTTCTGCCCGTCCGTCAGCCCCGAAACCGTCGCGCAAAACCGACTGAACATCCTCTCAATCCGCAACTCCGCCTGGCCGCCGATCACCTCAAGAATCATCTCCCGCGTCATCGCCGCATCAAGCCCCCCGCCCGCCGCCGTCCCACCGGCTCCCACTCGCCCGCCCCGGAAAACCGCCGCCGTCAAACCCGTCGCCCGTCGCTCCTCCACCGCTCCAACACCTGTCCTCTCACGCCCCCCCGCCGGCACCGCACCAGCCCGCCGCACCTCCAGCTCCCTCCGCAACTCGCCGTTCTCCCGCCACAGCACACCCACCGGAATCGCCGCCATCAGCACCGCCGCCACCGCAATCTCCCTCACACTCTCGCCCTCGAAATACCGCCGCACCACCAGCTCCCTCTCCTCCTCGTTCAACCGGCTCATCGCCTGATCAAGCTGCGGAAGCACCCCCACCACACCCGGCACGTCCCTACGCTCCGCAGCCTCGGCATCATCACGGAACTTTTCTAGCACTCTCCGGTAACGTGCCGCCTTCCTCGACGCATTGCGCGCCTCCAGTAACGTCGTCCGGTGCAGCCACCCAGCCACCGCCTCGTGCCCGAGCGCACCAGCCTTCCGCGCCAGAATCGCAAACACCGTCTGCGTCACCTCATCCGCCAGCGCCCCATCACCAGTCGCCCGCATCACCACCCCGCGCATCATCGGCGCATGCCGCTCCACCATCTGCCCGAAGGCGTCCTCGTCGCCAGTTCGCGCAAATCGCTCAAGTAATGCCGCGTCGGATTCCATCATCTCACCTCTACCACGTCATCACAGCGCCGCTCGGGGACAATTGTTTGCACCAATCTGCCCCTCTCCACACGCTCCACACGCTCCGCCTCCCGCGCCCCCCCGCCTGAACCCACGCTACCGCCTCAACCCGATCTCGTCATCCGTCAGCGGACACGCCGGATCCGACCCGCACGGATCCCCCGTACACGTCACCGCACGCTGCCGGAAACCTCCCCCACACCGGTCCAGAAACCGGCAACCCCCGCACCGCCCCGTGATCGCCGCCCCCTGCGCACGCAACAGCGCCAGCCGCTCATGCGCCCCGTATTCTGCCAGATCTCACTGAACTTCCGCTCCCGCACATTCCCCAGCGACCACGTCTGCGAAAACTGATCCGCATGCACATTCCCCTGCGTGTCAATGTTCCCGATCCCCGTCCCCGGCCCCGCATTCGCCCCGCCATTCCACGACAACAAACGGTTCGTCTCCCCCGCCCGCTCCGGCGCCTCCCGCTCCTGCCTCAACATCAGATAAATCCCGTCCGCAGGCTGCGTCACCGTCAGCACTTCCCTCGTCACTCCCTCCGCAGCCCACCGGTCAATCCGCGCCAGCAGGGTGTCCAGCACCCGCCGCGACTCATCAGGCTCTAGCAACTGCAGCGCCCCACCCCGCCCGCTCGGTACCAGATGATAGAAACACACGCGCTGAATCTCCTCCCGCCCGATGAAATCCAGCACCTCTTCAATGTTAGAAGCATTGTGCTTCGTCAGCGTGAACCTCAA
>CANHUG010000444.1 GCA_947462995.1 Verrucomicrobiales bacterium
CAGCCGGTCCTCAGGAATCATGATCGTAATGCGTAGCAGGTTGCTTGCCAGCATCGTCAACGCCTTGGCCCCACCCGCCGAATGCTCGCCCTCCAGCATCTTTGGATCAATATGGACTTTCCAGCCTTCGATCTCCCGGACCACCGGATCGAAGCGCTTCACCGGATTGCTCTCGCCAACCGTCTCAGGTCCCGCCTTCGCCACGAATAGCGCCATCAGCAAAGTCGCCGCGGTTGCAAGGAACAACGGGTATCGGGTACGGTCCTCTCGCTTCATGTCGGCAATCGACACGCTCACCTGCAGGCCTGTCTTTCATTCCGAAAGTCACCACAACGCACTCAGCAGACCGGAACAATCTCCCGACCGCTAATGAACTCCTCCTAGCAGTACGGAAAGCGCCTGCACGCCTTCCGAACCTCGACGCTCACCGACAAAATCCACCCCGACTCAAAGCCGGAACGTGATCCGACCCTTCGACGTGTCGTACGGAGACATCTCCATCTTCACGCGGTCGCCAATCACCAGCTTGATGAACCGCTTCCGCATCTTCCCGGAAATGTGCGCCAGCACCACGTGCCCATTCGGCAACTCCACACGGAACTGCGTCCCCGCGAGAACCTGAACAATCGTCCCCTCAACCTCAATCGCTCCTTCCGGATCGTCATCCACCTGACGCGGTGCACGCAATGGTGGCCGGGCAGCCCCGGAAGGCTGGTGCGGACGGCTCGGACGACGGGGGGCAAATTTCTTCTTGGCGGGCATGCGTGACAGATTAAACCGGACCATCCCTCCGCTCCGCCCCAGTGACAAGCGGTTTGTTGCCCCGTTCGCCCCTACAATAGCGGAGCCAGCGGCCGACACACCGCCTCCGCAATCCTCAGCCACCCCGACCGCACGCGGTGCCCCGCCACCGTCACCTCCACCGCATCCCCCTCATTCCGCTCAAACAACCGCTCCGCCGCTTCCGTCGTCTTCGTGCAGTCCAGCAGCACGTTCAGCTCGAAATTGATCCGCAGCGATCGGATGTCCAGATTCGCACTCCCCACCATCACCGCCCCACCATCCACCGTCAGCATCTTCGCATGCAGCAGCCGCGGCCGGTAACAGAAAATCTTCACCCCGTAAGGCAGCAGGTCCTCGAAATACGACCGCGTCACATGCGTCAGATACCAATGGTTCCCCTTCTCCGGCACCATCACCCTCACATCAACCCCGCGCATCGCTGCCAGTTGCAACGCCGCCACCAGCGGTGGCTCGGGCACAAAATACGGCGTCATCATCCACACCCGCTGCTGCGCTCGCTGCACCAGCGCCAGCGTCGACAACTGAATCTCATTCAAATCATTGTCCGGCCCGCCCGGCACCACCTGCACCCCCACACTCCCGCAATGCAGCGGCCGCGGATGAAACACCGCCGCCGTCAGCGCCTCCCCAGTCGCAAACAACCAGTCCTCCGCAAACACCTCCGCCAGTTGCGCCACCACCGCCCCCCGCAACCGCACCGCCAGATCACTGTGCGGCGGCCGATCCCCGCCTCCCCAGTACTCCCGCCCCACATTCATCCCCCCAGTCAACGCCACCTCCCCATCCGCTATCACCAGCTTCCGGTGATTCCTCAGATTCAAATGAAACCGCCCGCTCAGCGGCGCAAAGGTCCGGAACCACGAAAACTTCCCGCCCGCAGCCTCCAGCACCCCGAAAAACCGCCGCCCCGTCCACAAACTCCCGATCTCATCCACCAGCACCCGCACCTCCACCCCGCGCCGCGCCGCACGCACCAGCGCATCCCTCACCATCTCCCCGGCCCGATCCGCCCGCCAGATGTAAAACTCCACATGCACGTGTTCCCGAGCCGTCTCAATCACATCCAGCAGCACCGGAAAAAATGACGTCCCGTCCGGCAGCAGATCCGCCGCATTCCCGCCCGTCGCCGGCCGCCCGTTGATCTTTGCCAATTCCGGCAATCGCCTCAGCAAATCCGGCGGCGGCTCCATTTCCGCCAGAAACACTTCCTGATCCAGCGCTGCCACCGCCGCCAATCGCCGCCGCTTCACCTTCTCCGTCCCGATCAGCAGATACAGCACACCCCCAATCCCCGGAAACAGCAGGATCGCCCACAACCACGCCAGCGTCCCGTTCGGCGACTTCGTCCGCTGCGACAGCAAATGCGGCAAAAGGCCCCACTGCAGCAGCAGCAGCACCCAAGCCCAGATCCATGCTCCTCCCGTTGAAATCATTTCCCAATTACCCTCACCCCGCCAACTCCGCCGCGCCACCCCGGAATCATCACTCCGCCGCCAGCTTGTACCCCACCCCGTGAACCGTCAGGATCCACCTCGGCTGCGACGCCGCATCCCCCAGCTTCCGCCTCACCTGCGCCACAGTCTGATCCAGCGTCCGCGTTGTCACCGCCGCCGCATTCACCGACCACACCGCCGTCAGCAGTTCATCCCGCGTCAGCAACCGCCCGCGGTGCATCTGCAGATGCACTAGCAACCCGCATTCCCGCGGCGTCAGCGGCGTCACTGCTTCCCCCATCCGAATACTGTGATTCACCGGATCCACCACATTCTCCCCAATCCGGAACACGCCTCCCGCCTCCCGCTCCCGTTCCCTCCCCCCGCTCTCCCTCGCCCGCCTCAACAACGCCCGCACCCTCGCCGCCAGTTCCTTGATCCCGAACGGCTTCGTCACGTAATCATCCGCCCCGCAATCAAATCCCGTCAGCTTGTCCGCCTCCCGACCCTTCGCCGTCAGCATCAGCACCGGCACACCCACCCCACTCGCCCTCAACGCCCGACAGCAATCATACCCGTTCCGCCCCGGCAGCATCACATCCAGCAGAATCAGATCCGCCGGAAATTCCGCCAGCGCGCGCTCCACCACCTCATCCCCGCGCTCCAATCCCAGCACCGCATAACCTTCCCCGCGCAGCACTTCCTCCAATCCCATGCGAATCGCCGGATCGTCTTCAACTATCAGTATCTTCATCGCATCATTCATGTCAGGGCCGCATCAGTCTTCTCCAGCATTACCGCTTCCTCCACCGCTTCCTCTTCACGTCTCACCAAGGTCAGCACAAACTCCGCGCCGCCTCCCTCACGCACCCGGTAAACCAATCGCCCGCCGTGTGCCTCCGCAATCCGCCGCGAGATCGTCAGCCCCAATCCGCTCCCCGCCGTTCCCCCAGCCAGCGTGTCGTGCGCCCGGTGAAACTTCTCGAATACCCGCACCTCATGCCCCTTCGGCACTCCATTCCCTCGGTCGCCCACCACCACCCTAACATCACCCCCGCTCACACTCAGCTCCAGCAGGACTTCCCGCCTCCCATCCGCACCCACCCCGTACTTCATCGCATTCGACAGCAGATTCACCAGCACCTGACGCAACGCATCCGCATCCCCCTCGAGCCACACCGGCCCAGCCGGCCCCGCCACCTCAAACCCGAACCCCGCATTCTCCAGCACCGGCCGGAAATGCTCCGCCGTCTCCATCACCGTCCCCCGGAAATCCATCGGAACCGGCTCCGCCGGC
>CANHUG010000445.1 GCA_947462995.1 Verrucomicrobiales bacterium
ACCACCCGTTCCCATCCCGAACACGGAAGTGAAACGCCGCAGCGCCGATGGTAGTTTGACGACAGGTCATGCGAGAGTAGGACGTTGCCAGGTTATAACGGCCCGTTTTCCGAAAGGAAAACGGGCCGCTTGTTTTTCGGGCGGGAGGCCAATGGGATCTTCAGGCACGCTGACGCCGAAGGTTGACGTGCCCGAGGTGGTTTGCGAATGGGCGGAGACCGAGGAGGCGGTGATTGAGATCAAGAATCTGGCGTCGGCGCCTGAGAAGGTGATTGTGGTTGGCGAGCCGACGGATGAGGCGGAGGGAAAGCTGGCGTCGGCGGTCGTGTTTTTTGCTTGGGGTTGGGGGGACGTGGTGGAATTTCTTCCGGGAAAAGCTGGCGGGTCCGCTGGAGATGCCGGCGGAGGCGTGATTGGAGGGGGGTTGGGATGGGGTGATGCGGTAAGGGGTGTGAGAAAGTGAGGTGATTGGTGAGAAATTTGTTGCGCGAATTGCTTTGTCTTGCAAAGTGCTTTATGTCGCAAAGCCAGCAACCCATGGAAATTGAATGAAATCACCTGAGGACGAGTGCGGCCGGGTGGGTGGGTTGGTGGCGGCGGTGTTGGCGTTGCCGGGGATGCTGCGGCCGGGTGGGGGGGAGGCTGGGAAATGGATTGAGGGGCCGACGTGGAAGCGGGTGGTGGCGTGTCTGGTGGTGGTGGTGATGGGAGCAGCAGCGTTCGGGTACAGCCTGGGGCTGTGGCGTGCGGGGTTGATGGGTGGGTATGTGGCGGTGAAGCTGCCAATGCTGGTGATGCTGACGGTGGTGACGAACGGGTTGTTGAACGGATTGCTGGCGCAGCTGCTGGGGAGCGGGTTCGGATTTCGGCAGACGGTGCAGGCGCAGCTGATGAGTTTTGCGTTGTTTGCGCTGATCACTGGGGCGTTGAGTCCGGTGACGGCGGCGATGGCGTGGTGTGCGCCGGGGCCGGGGGAGCAGGGCGGGCAGCAGGCGTATCAGATCATACTGCTGACGCAGACGCTGGTGATTGCGTATGCGGGGGTGACGTCGTGCCGGAGGTTTCTGCCGTTGCTGGAACGGGCGGCGGAGACGGCGGCGGCAGGGAGGCGGGTGTTTTTTGCGTGGCTGGCGGGGAATTTGTTTGTGGGGGCGCAGCTGTCCTGGAACTTGCGGCCGTTTTTCGGGCAGCCGGGGAGACCGGTGGAGTTTCTGCGGGCGGATTGGAACCGGAGCAGTTTTTACGAAGCGATCTGGCGCAATGTGGCGTCGCTGGCGGGTGGAGTGGATGCGGGGGTGTGGTGGGCGTTGGTTGGGTTTGGGGGGCTGGTGCTGGCGAGCCTGCGCAATGCGCGTGTGACGAGTTTTCCGCTAACAGAAACAGACAACGAAAAACCATGAATACCCCGATATTGCCACAACCGCCGAAGCCGCCATCGATGGAACCTCTGGAACCCGTGCCGGGACCGATCGGGCCGGGATCGGTGGTGGAGGCGCTGTTGAAGAAGCCCGGTCAGGTGGTTTATGAACTGAGTGCGGGGAAGAGTGCGGGCCGGGTGGTGGCGGCGATCTTGGTGGTGGCGCTGGCGGGGTTGGTGGCGTTTGGATTGGCGGCAGGGTCGTTTTCCGGCGGGGTGCAATGGTGGGCGGCACCGGTGAAGATCACGGTGGGGACCCTGTTTGCGGCGCTGATCTGTCTGCCGAGCCTGTATATTTTTGTGAGTCTGAGCGGGGCGAATATCCGGTTTGGGGCGCTGGCGGGATTGCTGGCGGGGACGGTGGCGCTGAGTGCCTTGCTGCTGGCGGGATTGACGCCGGTGGTGTGGGTGTTCAGCCAGAGTACGGAGTCGCTGGGCTTCATGGGGACCTTGATGGTGCTGGCGTGGCTGACGGCGCTGCTGGCGGGGCTGGGATTCTTGCGGAAGGGGGCGCGGTGGATGGGATTGACGCGCGGGTTTCACCTGCATTTGTGGACGCTGATGTTTCTGGTGGTGACGTTGCAGATGAGTTGTGCGTTGCGGCCGATTCTGGGGACCTCGGTGGATCTGCTGCCGAAGGAGAAGCGGTTTTTCCTTGGGCACTGGGCGAAGGTGCTTGGGGAGAGTGCGCAAAGTGATACTGAGGGTGGTGAACGATCGACGAGAGGGGTCGAGTGAGCGGGAGAACGTGGAGCGCTCCGGCTTGACGGTTGGGTCGGTTGGGGTGTTGCTGCCTGGATGTCGTTCTCCGTGATTCAAGCCTTAGTCCTGCGGCACCTGTTTCTGTATGCGCGGAGTCCGGTACGGCTGGTGGAGCTGCTGTTCTGGCCGGTGATGGAGCTGGTGGTGTGGGGGAATCTGGCGGTCTGGCTGGAAGCGGCGCGGGGCGGGCCGTCGGTGCCGGTGTTCATTCCGGCACTGATAGGCGGGGTGATTCTGTGGGACGTGGTGTTCCGAGCGCAGCAGGGGGTGGCGATCTCGTTTCTTGAGGATGTGTGGACGCGGAATCTGCTGAACATCTTTGCTGCGCCGGTGCGGCCGGTGGAATATGTGGCGAGCGGATTTGTGGTGGGTTTTCTGCGGATTGCGGTGACAGTGGCGGTGCTGGCGCTGCTGGCGGGGGTGGCCTATCAGTTCAACATCTTTCTGTTCAGCTGGCATTTGTTGCCGTTTTTCGGGCTACTGATGATGTTCGGGTGGAGTCTGGGGATGATATCGAGTGCGCTGATTCTGAGGTGGGGGCAGGCGGCGGAGAGTCTGGCGTGGGCGGTGCCGTTTCTGATTCAGCCGCTGGCGGCGGTGTACTATCCATTGTCGGTGCTGCCGGGATGGGCGCAGAGCCTCGCGTTGTGTCTGCCGTGTGCGCCGGTATTCGAGGGGATGCGGGCGGTGGTGGCGGGGCAGCCGGTGAACTGGAATCTGCTAGGATTGGCGCTGGGGACGAATGTGGTGTGGATGCTGGTAGCGACGGGGATCTATCTGTGGGTGCTGAAGAACGGGCGGGAGCGGGGGACGCTGACGCGGGTTACGGCGCACTGAGGCGTGGGCGGGTGGCGAACGTGATGCTGAAGCTGAGGGAGCGGGCTGGTTCGGGGCAGGACTGGACGCGGAGGAGAGAGCAGACCAGAATGGCGCGAAGTTGAGAGGGGTGAGTGCTGGAGTTGAGCCGGTGTTGAGCGGGGGGATTTCACCTGAAGGGCCGCCGTCGGATTTCTGGGCCTTTGGTAATTGGACAGGCCTCTTCGGGGCGCGGGGCGCACCTGCAGTGTGAACAATGAGACAGGCCTCTTCGGGGCGCTGTGGGTTGGGGGCAGCAATCCGATGGTGTCGCGTTGCTCAACCACCGGTTACAAGCCGGCACCCCTGGCGGGGTGCGAGTTTGTGGGGTGTGGTTTCCGGTGGTGTCGCTCGTGGACTCGCTCAACCACCGGCTCCTATGAAGGATGTCAAGCAGCAGGTTCGGCTTCCGATTCGGGAGGGGAGGGAAGGCGCTCTCCGTGCGGTGTTTTCCGGTTTCCGAGG
>CANHUG010000446.1 GCA_947462995.1 Verrucomicrobiales bacterium
CTGCATCTGCGGATCAAAATCCCGCGCATTCCGCGCCATGATCCCGAACACCTGATCCTGCTGCGCCTCGTCCAACCCCACCGTCCCGTTCAATCGCTGCATCTTCCAGTCCGCTTCCTGCTCCACCCGCCCCGCCTTCTCCTCCAATCGCTCCCTCCGAAACGCCGTCAGCTTCTCCCCGCTCAACTGCCCCTCCATAAATCCATCAATCCCGTCATCCCAGCGCTGCCCACGCGACGCCTTCGCAAAATCCGTAAACTGCGACTGCTCCCCGAACGCCGCCGCCTTGAACGCCGCCGCATTCGCCTCCGACCGCTCCTCCATCCACCGCTTCAATTCCTCCTGCTGCCCCGACGTCAGGTTGTACTTCCTCCCGTACTCCCCCGCTAGGCTCTCAAACCGCCGCCGCTCATCCCGCCGCCGCAGGTTGTCAAACAACGGGAAAAAATCGCGCATCAGCGGCTTCATCGCCTCGAACAGCGTGTTCGGATCCACCGGCCTCCCAGCCTTCAGATCCTCCATCGCCATCCGCACACCCCTCCCTAACGCATGCGTGCTGTCCTCCCTCGGCCGCGCCTGCTCGGGATCTATCTTCGCCAGCCGCAGCCTCGTGTCCTTCAATTCCTTCTCCACCTCCAGCAGCCGCGCCTCCGCAGTCCCCGCCGCCGGTGGCAGGCTGTCCCGCACCAGCACGGCTCCAGCCACCCCGATCACCAATCCCGTAATCAGATAAATCACATGACGCATACCCGCACACTCTCCCACGCATTGCGCCATTGTCCACCTCGCGAATCTCCCCCATCTCTCCCCCCATCCCGCCCATGATCCCCGCACCTCCAGCCATCGACATCCGCCAGCTGCGCGTCGACTACGGCAACTTCATCGCCGTCGACGACCTCACCCTAGCCGTCCCTCAGGGCGAGGTCTTCGGCCTCGTCGGCCCTAACGGCGCTGGCAAAACCAGCACGTTCCGCGTCCTCGCCACGCTCCAGACTCCCACCTACGGCTCAGTCCGCCTCGGCGGCATCGACATCTTCGAAGCCCCCGAAGATGCCCGCCGCATCCTCGGCTACATGCCCGATCTCGCCCCGGTCCCCTCGGACATGAAGGCATGGGAATTCCTCGACCTCTCCTGCGAATCCTTCCTCGGCGGCTCCGCCTCCGACCGCCGCGCCCGCTGGGAAGAATGTCTCGAACAAGTCCAGCTCGCCGACCGCGGCAACGCCATGTGCCGCTCCCTCAGCCGCGGCCAAACCCAGCGTCTCGTCCTCGCACGCACGCTCCTCCACCGACCCAAGGTCATGGTCCTCGACGAACCCGCCAGCGGCATGGACCCTCTCTCCCGACGCAATCTCCGCCTCACGCTCCGCAATCTCGCCGCAGCAGGCTCCACCATCATCATCAGCTCCCACATCCTCAGCGAACTCGCTGAAATGTGCACCTCCATCTGCGTCATGAACCGCGGCCGCCTGCTCTCCTCAGGCACCGCCGACGAGGTCCGCCACGCCCTCGACCGCAAGGAACGCGGCCTAACCATCTCCGTCCTCGCCAACCCCGAAGACGCCGCCGCATACCTCCGCTCCCAGCCCGACACCGCAGACATCTCCCTCAAGGACGGCCGCATCTCCCTTTCCTTCTCAGGCACCCCCGACGCCCAGGCCGATCTCCTCGAAGGGCTCTTCTCTAACGGCTTCCGCCTCACCGCCTGCGAAGAACGCAAATCCAGTTTCGAAGACCTCCTCATCTCCGTCGCAGAACAGAACTCATGAGCGCTCCCTCCTCCTCCGGCCCAGCCCCAGCATGGCAACTCTGGCGCAACCCCATCCTCCGCCGCTTCCTCCGCACAAGGCTCCGCCCCCGCGCCCTCGGGGCCTCCCTCCTCGTCTTCATCCTCCTCCCAGGCTTCATCTTCGCCCTCGCCCGCACCATCGGGATGTCCCAGCTCACCTACCACAATACTCTCGCCGCCAGAATGATCGCCGCAGGGAAACCTGTCCCCGAGGGCCTCACCCTCGACCTCGCCTCCGTCGAACGCATCTGCCTCCTCCCGCTCCTCGCCCTCCAGGGCTTCATCCTCTTCGTCGTCGGTACCGCTCAGGTCGCCGGCGGCATGACCTCGGAAGCCGAAGAAGGCACCATGGACTACCTCCGGCTCTCCCCCATGACGCCCCTCGCCAAGGTCCTCGGCTACCTCCTCGGCCTCCCCATCCGCGAATGGATCCTCTTCGCCGTCACCCTCCCCTTCACCGCATGGGGGCTCTGGCACGGCAAGGTCCCCGCTGCTAACTGGATCCCCGTCTACGCAGTCGTCCTCTCCGCCGCCCTCCTCTATCACTTCACAGGCCTCACCGCTGGCACCGTCCTCCGCAACCGCCGCTGGACCTTCCTCGTCTCCATCGGCGGGATCTTCATCCTCTACACGCTCATCCCCCAGCTCGCCAATCTCGGCCTCGTCTACTTCGAGTACCTCACCATCATGCCCGTCGTCATGGAAAACCTCCCGGGCTTCCTCCCCCTCTCCGCCGGCGCAGCCATGCGCACCGTCCAGGAACTCCAGCCCGACGTCCGCTTCTTCGGCCTCGGCTTCCCCGAAGCCGTCTTCACCATCTTCTCCCAACTCGTCCTCTGCCTCACCTTCGCAGTCATGCTCTGGCGCAGATGGCGCCGCACCGAATCCCACCTCCTCGGCAAACCATGGGCCTCCGGCCTCGCCGTCTGGATCCAGATCGTCCTCCTCGGCTGCTCCCTCCCCCTCGTCTCCCCAGGCCTCCTCTTTATCTCCAGACGCCTCAGCATGCGCTTCGGCAAGGTCTTCTCCGGTAGCTCCACCCCGGAACTCCCCGAAGCCGCCGCCATGATCGCCGTCTTCGGCACCGTCACCCTCCTCGCCATCCTCATCCTCTCCATCTGCATCTCACCCTCCCGCGAATCCCAGCAGACCGGGCTCCGCCGCGCCACCAAAGCCAACCGCCGCATCCCTTTCTTCTCCGACGAAGCCTCCGCCATCCCCTTCACCGTCGTCATGGCCCTCGCCGGCGCCGCCGGATGGACCGTCTTCGCCCAGAAACTCGTCGGCTCCCACTGGTTCCCAGGCCAATCCCTCCCACCCTCCACTCCCTTCATCTTCGCCGCCGTCCTCCTCTCCACCAGTCTCTGCGCCGTCCTCCTCTACGAACTCCGCGGCGCCAAAGGACTCTTCCTCGCAGGCATCTTCGCAGGCATCGTCCCTCTCCTCGCCGGCACCATCCTCATCGCCGCCAATCGCGACCTTTCCGCCTCCGCGGTCTGGGTCACCGCACTCTCCCCACTTAGCGCCCCCACCAACGCCGTCGCCACCCTCCTCCCCGACGCCACCTTCCGCCACACCGGCGTCCAACTCGCCGCACCCCGCGCCTTCCTCTTCTGGCAAGCCCTCCTCATCCTCGCCTCCCTCTGGCTCTGGTCAAAACACCGCACCGAATCCAAAGCCCGCCGCTCCGCCACCTCC
>CANHUG010000447.1 GCA_947462995.1 Verrucomicrobiales bacterium
GGCACACAAACGCCTCGCCCGCCCCGCCCTCCACACTCAACGGATCCCCGGGCACCACCGCCCTCACAAACTCTCCCTGCCCGCACCGGAACACCGTCACCAGTCCCGCTTCCTCGCCCCACCTCTCAAGGTCGTCGAAATTCACGTCCACCGTGACGTCACACTTCCCCGTCATCCCGTACAGCGCACCAGCTCCTAACCGCTCGTGCCGCCAGTACCCGCGCACCGTCCCCCCGGGCCTCCGCCCGTAAATCTCACGCCCGCTCCCGCCGTAATCCACCGTCAGCATCGCCCCGCCCCGCCACCCCGGCACCCACCCGCGCAACCACTCCCGCCAGCTCGTCAGCACTTCCACCCGCTGCCCTTCCGGCCACTCCCCACCCAGCACCGCCGACTCCACACCCTCAGGCATCGGCTCCAGTACCTCCGCAATCGCCCCACTCTCCAGCTCCGCCAGCCAAACTTCCCGCCACTCCCCTCCCTCGCGCTGCAACAAGGTCGCCGGAAACGCATCCGCCAGCTCATTCGAAAAAATCAGCGCCTCACCCCCGCACGCCGCCAGCGCTTCCTCCATCGTCGCGTGCCACCGCACCCGCCCCAATCCACCCCCTAGCCGCTTCTCCTGCTCCCGCCGCAGCCCCGGCGACCGCTCCACCAAGTGGCTCCTCAATCCCCACCGCCCGCGCCAACCCAGCGACCGCCGCACGG
This sequence comes from Verrucomicrobiales bacterium, assembly GCA_947462995.1. Taxonomy (GTDB): domain Bacteria; phylum Verrucomicrobiota; class Verrucomicrobiia; order Verrucomicrobiales; family V1-33; genus V1-33. The sequence goes on from CANHUG010000447.1 coordinate 709, forward strand.
TCTCATGCAGCGACCCATCCCCCGGCCCAATCTCAATCAGCGGCAGCTTCCTCCCAGCCTCACCCCACTCCCTCATCACCCACGCCGCCACCGCACGACCCAACCCGTCACTCAAGGTCGCACTCGTCGAAAAATCCCCACCCCGCCCCACCGTCCGCACCGTCGCCGTGTAATACCCGCGCTCAGGATCATACAGCGCCGCCTCCATCCAATCCCGCCACGCCATCCGCCCCCCTCGGGACCTCAGCAACCGGCGCAATTCCGTGGCCATCCTCCCCAGAAGCCTAGCGCTTCGCCTCCGGACGCCGCCCCACCGCCGTCACCCACTTCCCTCGCTTCGCCGGCTCCCCAAATTCCAATCCCGCACGCCGCCCCGCCGCCAGACAATCCGCCGCCTGCGTCGCCAGGATCCCCGACACCATCACCAACCCTCCCGGCTTCACCGCCGCCGCAATCCGCTCGAACGAAATTGTCAGGACATCAAAAAAAATGTTCGCCGCCACCACGTCATACTCCCGCTCCGGCACCCACTTCGTCACGTCATCCTCCGTGAACTTCAATCGCTTCAACCCGTGCCGCCGCGCATTCCGGTTCGCAATCTTCACCGCCGCAGGATCAAAATCAAATCCATCCACCTCCGCCGCACCCAGCAGCGCCCCCGCAATCGCCAGAATCCCCGTCCCGCACCCCAGATCCAACAGGCTCCACTGCCCCCCGCGCGCCTCCTTCGCATAATCCACCAGCAATCGCAGACACGTGCTCGTCGTCGCATGATCCCCAGTCCCGAACGCCATCTCCCCGGGTATGCACAGCACCGCCCGATCCGGATGCGCCGCCGTCATCGCCGCCGCCGCCTCCTCCGTATGACACACAATCAACCGGTCCCGCACCTTCACCGGCTGCAGCGCCTCCGCCGACTTTGCCGCCCAGTTCACCGACTTCACCTCCCTCACCTGCCCCCCGAATTCCTTCCGGATCCGCTCCGCATCCGCCTTCTTCTCGCAATACACCTCCACCCGCACCGTCCGCCCTCCCGGCAAACTCGAAATCACCAACCCCGTCGCCAGCGGCCCGTGAAACCGCTCCACCCACGCATCTTCCCACTGCGCTCCACTCAGTTTCGACCACACATGCATGCCTTTATCTCCTCGAAATTCAGAAACTCCTAACGCCTCGATTCCGTCCGGTGCCCCGCCTCACGCGCCGGCAGATACCGCGGATCATACCGGTCCTTCGGACTGAACAGAAACCCCGGCCGCGCATTGATCACTTCATACTTCCGCGCCGCAAACACCGGAACCTGCAGATCCGCATTCGGATCATAACACCGCCGCCCCGTGAACGTCCCCCACACACGGTACTCATAGTTGTGATCAAACCCATGCGCCCGCCCGTCCCCGCTAGGCATCTCCGAAACCCGGTCCGGAGTCAGCACCCCGCGCCCTTCATCCATCACCACCAATTGCGCCGTCTCCCACGTCTGCCCCGGCTTCCTCAAATACCCCCAATACCGGCACTTCTCGGTGAAATACCGCCGCCCCACATACCAGTCACCCCTCGGCTCACCCGCAATCGCCGCATTCCTCGCCTGCACCGCCGGCCCGTTGTCCATCCCTCCAGCCGCACCAGTCGTCGTACACGAAGGCAGCACCACCACCGCAGCAGCACTCAGCATCAATAGCAGATATCTCTTCATAGTCGTCGTCTTTCAGCTTCGCGCCACCGTATCGGCAGCCATCTGTTTCTCAATCGCTTCCGCAGCCTTCGCTCCCTGCCGCATCGCACTGTGCATGTTCGGATAACAAAACGCCCCCTGCCTCCCCGCCGTCCGCAGATTCGCAATCCCGCCCACCCAATCCATAATCCGCCTGAAATGCGGCTCAAACCCCAACCGGAACACCGGATACCCATGCCGCGCATGAAACACATTCCACTCCACAATCTGATCGCGCCTCACAATGTTCTCCGCCTCCAGATCCGCCATGATCCGCTCCCTGACCTCCGGCGTCGCCTCCCACTTCTCATCCCCTTCTTCACACGTCGTCTCCACAATCAGCACACTGTGATCCTCCGGCGTCACCCGCAGGCCCGCATTCTTCGGCTCCCCAACACGGTGAAACAACCGCTCCCGATAGTAAATATACAACCCGTCGATGCACTTCGGCTTGTTCACTAACAACCCGTGCACCGTGATCGGCTTGTACTTCAGATACCCGCAGCTCTCCACCACCTCCGCAGGCACCGCATCCCCCCTCGCACTCGCCACCAACAGCGGCAGCGGCACCGTGTTGATCACATAATCACACTCATGCCGCTCCTCCACCCCGCGCTCCACATCCCGCACCGTCACCGCCCTCACCCGCCCACCCGTAATCTCCACCCCGCTCACTTCCCTCGACAACAACACCCGCCCACCACCAGCACGCACCGTGTCCGCCAATCGCCGCGTCATCGTCTCCGCCCCAGTCTTCGAATAATGCAGGGTCTCCTCACTCAACGCACTCTCCACCGCCTTCACACTCCGGTCACGAATCCCCGCCTTGCCCAGCACTTTCTTGATCACATCCACCGCCGTCAGCCGCGGCATCTTCGTCGTGATGAACTTCGCATCCAGTTCGGTCGTCGGAAACCCCCAGTAACGATGCGTGAAATCCTTGAAGAAAAACTCGTACAGCGGCCGCCCGTACAACTGAATCAGCGCCTCCTCCGCATCCTTCGGCTCCCGCGGAAAAATCTTGTACCACAACTGCGTCCCCAGCAACCCAGCC
>CANHUG010000448.1 GCA_947462995.1 Verrucomicrobiales bacterium
ACACATCCGCGATCACCAGGCCCATGTGATCGTCATCCAGCCGGATGTAATCATAATAATCCCCGCTCATCACCCGCGCCGGCGTGTTCGCCGCCTCGATCTCGTAATCCCCTAACTGCGGCGCACTCCGCGGCAGCAGAATCCTCTGCACTTCGCTCGCAGACCTCAACTCCTCCTCGATCCGCCGCTTCTCCATCGCCTCCTGCTGCACCATCGCACTAGCCAAAGCAAACGCACTCTGCTCCGCCGCCGACCGGAACACCTCGAACGCATGCGCCGAAAACGCTTCCTTCCCCGCACGCTGCACCACCGCCACCACCCCCATCCGCCTCCCCCCCGACGTCACCGGTGCCATCATCATCGTCATCCCGTCCTGCACCTCCGCCACTGGCATCGTCCACGGCCCGTACCCCCTCAACGGCCCCGCATTCACCGGCACCTGACTCACATGACAACTCCCCAGCAATCCCCCGCTCGCAGGCACCGCCGTCAGCTGCAGCCAACTGCCCAACGCCCCCGCCCCCTGCCCGCGCTTGCCCTCCGGCACCTCAATCAATGGCAGACATTCCTTCGTCAGCGCCGCCGGCACCAGCATCGTCCCCGTCCGCTGATCCACCAGATACAACGCCGCCCCATCCGCTCCCACCACCCGCGCCAACCCATGCACAATGTCCTCATGCAGCCTCCTCCCCGCTCGCTCCGACCCCAGACTCCCCCCGATCTCATGCAGAAACGTAAACACCCGGCTCTCCTCCGTCAGCAACTCCTCCTTCTCCTGCTCAAGCCCGCGAATCCGCCGGAGACCGCGGCGCCGGAAAACCCACGCCACCGCCGCCGCCGTCACGAATCCTAGCACAAATGCAGGTATCGGATGCATACTCGTAAACTCCACTTTACCCGGTTTCCCCGCGGACGCCAGCACGCTGTGCGCCAGCGTCACTATTCATCCCGCCACCCGCAGCCACCACCGCCCCGGCCCGCCTCCCACCTCCGCCCGGCACCCGAACACCCGCGACATCTCCCCGCCCCTCAGCACCTCACCCACCGGCCCCGACGCCGCCACCCGACCACCCCTCAACGCCAGCACATGCGTGCAAGCCGCCGGAATCTCCTCCACATGATGCGTCACCAGCACAATCCCAGGCTCGCCCCTCCCCGCCATCCTCCCCATCAACCCCAGAAACCGCTCCCGCGCCGCCGGATCCAAACCCGCACAAGGCTCATCCAGAATCAGCAGCGCCGGATCCCCCACCAGCGCCCTCGCCATCAGCACCCGCTGCCGCTCCCCCTGACTCAACACCTCCCACCGCCGCTCCAGCAACCCCGTACACCTCAACCGCCCCGCCATCCGCCGCGCCGCAGCCTCCTCCACCGCATCCAATCGCCCCCAGTAATTGATCTGCCCGCTCATCCCGCTCCCAATCACCGACAACGCGGTCTCATCATCATCCACCCGCTGCCGCAAACTGCTGCTCACCATCCCGATCCTCCGCCGCAACCCGATCCAGTCGGTCTCCCCGAAGGTCTCCCCCAGCACCCGCACCACCCCGCCACTCGGGGTCAGCAATCCCGTCAGACAACTCAGCAGCGATGTCTTCCCCGACCCGTTCGGCCCCAGAATCGTCCACACTTCCCCAGGCATCACCCGCCACGTCAGCCCGCGCAGCACCACCGTCCCGCCACGCCGCACCGTCAGCCCTTCTATCTCCAGCAGCGCCTTCATGCACTCCGCTCGATCAATGCCGCATACGCCCCGTCCGTCCCGTCACGATGCGGCAGCAGCAACCGCTCCTCCAGTTTCTGATACCCCGCCATCCCACGCAGCACTCCCTTCACCAATAGCGCATTCTCGTCCGGCTCGATGCTGCACGTCGAATACACCAGTCTCCCACCGGGCTTCAGCAATCCTAGCAACCTCGCCAGCATCGCCGTCTGCGTCCGGTTCACAATCGCCGTGTAATCCGGCGTCAGCCGCCACCTCACATCCACCCTCCGCCGCAGCACGCCCGTGTTCGAACACGGCACATCAAGCAGGATCCGGTCAAATCCCTCAGGAAACCGCGCCCGCATCGTCGCCGGCGCATCCCGGTGCTCCCAGTCATGCACCATCGTCTCCACCGTCACCCCCATCCGCGTCATGTTGTCCTTCAACCTCTCCAGTCGCTTCGCCGCATTGTCCGTCGCCACCAGCGTCCCCCGGTTCCCCATCAGTTCACCCAGCATCGCCGTCTTCCCCCCAGGCGCAGCACACGCATCCAGCACCACATCCCCAGGCTGCGGCCGCAGCAGCAGCGGCGCAATCCCCGTCGAAGGATCCTGCGCATAACAATTCCCAGCCTGCAACTCCCGCACCGGCGGCTCCGGCACCAGATACCACCCGGGATACCCCTCCACCGCCTCCGCCCCCGGCAGCGCCACCACCGCCGCCTCAGCCTTCGCATGCAATCCATTCACCCTCACAAAAACCGGAGCCGGAGTGCTGTTCCACTCGCCTAGCTTCTCCAGCGCCTCCGCTCCCCACCGCTGCTCCCACTTCGCCGCCAGAAACTCCGGCAGCGAATGCCTCACATGCGCCGGAGCACGATCCCGCATCGCCTTCAATCCCGCCTCCTCACGCAACGCCCGCCTCAACACCGCATTCACCAATCCCCGCGCCCGCCCAGCCTGCTCCACCGTCTCATTCACCGCCGCATGCGGTGCCATCCCCATCACAAACAACTGCGCCAGCCCGATCCTCAACCACACCCGCGCCCCGTCATCCAGCTTCCCGTCCCTCAAATACCCGATCCAGTAATCCAAAAGCGTCTCATGCCGCAGCACCGCCATCACCAACGCAAACACCAACCCGCGGTTCGGCCCCGACAAACCAGCACGCTGCGCCGCACGATCCACCAGATCCTCCGCATACACCCCTCCCGGCGTCCACGAACTCAGGACTCGGAAAGCTACCACGCGCGGATTGTCACTCGAATGTTCCATTGTCCTCCGTCGTGGTGCCGTTGCCTCACGCCTGCAAGCGCAGCCACTCGCCTTCTCATCCTCACCGCTCCACCGCCACCTTCCGCCCGAACACCCGCTTCAACAACGGCACCTTCGCCGGAGGCAATGAAGCCGGATCCGCCGTCTGCTCAGGCACCACCACCGGCATCGTCTGCTGCCAACCCCCACCCAGCGCCTTCACCAGCGCCACACTCGCAATCAACCTTCTCCCCGCCAGCACCTGCTGCGACCGCTTCAAGACCAGCGCCGTCCGATTCGCAATCAGCACCTCCACATACGCCACCGTTCCCGCTCGATGCCGCGCCGCCGCAATCTCCGCCGCCCGCTCCGCATGCTTCACCGCTCGCCGCTGCGACGTCTCCTGCTCCGCCAGCAACCGCACCTGTCCCAACTGAGTCTCCACATCCGCAAACGCCGTCAGCACACTCTGACGATACGCCGCCAGCGCCGCCTCATGCGCCGCCCTCGCC
>CANHUG010000449.1 GCA_947462995.1 Verrucomicrobiales bacterium
GCCCCGATCACAATCCTCCGCTGCGCATTCTCCCGGTTGATCACACTCGGCCCCGACGCCTCCCGCACCGACGCCAGCAACCTCAGCGGCACCCGCCCTTCCGGCGTCTCAATCAGCACCCCCCCCACTTTGTCAGGATCACTCCGCCATTCCTCCGGAAGCCGCAGCACCAGATCCACAATCTGCTGCCCGTCACGCAGTTCCGCCATCAGCCGCCCCCCTAGCAGCACCGACACCTGCCCACTCACCTCCCCAGGCGTCACCCCGTACACCCGCGCCCGCTCCCGATCGACCGAAATGCGCACCTGCGGAATCGGCACCTGCGCCTCAAGGCTAACATCCGTCAACCCCGGCACCTGCGCCGCCAGATCACGCACCTCCACGCCCTTCGCACGCAACACCTCCAGTTCCGGCCCGAAAATCTTCACCGCAATCTTCGCCGACACACCGCTCAGCATGTGACTGAGCCGGTGCCCGATCGGCTGCCCCACATTCACCACCGTCCCCGGAATCCCCCCCAGCTTCTCCCGGATCTCCGCAAACACCACCTCCCTCGCACGCCCACCCTCTTTGAACTCCACATCAAACTCATTCACACTCACCGGCATCACGTGATCATCCCGCTCGGCCCGCCCCGCCCGACGGCCCACCGATCGCACCTCCGGAATACTCTGCAGCAGCCGCACTCCCACCTCACCAGTCTCGTTCGTCTGCGCCAGCGACGTCCCCGGCGCACCCACTAGCGAAATCGTCGCACTCCCTTCATTGAACGACGGCAGAAACTCCTTCCCCATCCCCGGATAAAGCATCAGCGCACCCACCAGCAGCATGCCCGCCAGCGCCAGTACCAGAGCCGGAACGCCCATCGCCAGCCGCAGAAACGTGTGCTCCACCAGCCACTTCATCCCCCGCACCACCATCCCGTCACCATGCCCCGCTCCACCCGCACGCGGCCGCAGCAGCAGCGAACAAAGCACCGGAATCACCGTCAGACTAACCACAAACGACGCCGCCATGCTCGTGATCGTCGCCACCGCAATCGGCGTGAACAACCGCCCCTCCAGTCCCTCCAGCCCCAGCAGCGGCAGAAACACCAGCACCACCAGCACCGTCGCATACAGAATCGAATGCCTCACCTCTCCCGATGCCGCCGCAATCACCTCCAGCACCGGCCGCCGCTCCGCCGCCACCGCATTCTCCCGCAATCTCCGCCACACGTTTTCCACATCCACAATCGCATCGTCCACCACCATCCCCATCGCCACCGCCAGCCCGCCCAGCGTCATCGAATTCACACTCACACCCGCCACCCGGAACACCAGCAGCGTCACCGCAAATGACAGCGGTATCGCCGTCAGCGTGATCACCGTCGTCCTCACATTCAGCAGAAACAGAAACAGCACCACCGCCACCATGATCGCCCCGTCACGGATCGCCTCCCGCAGATTCCCCACCGCATGCCCGATGAAATCCCCCTGCCGGAACAGCACCTCCGCACTCACCCCCGCAGGCAGCGTCGCCCGGATCTCATCCAGCGCATCCTCGATCGCCTTCGTCAGCCGCAGGGCGTCAGCCCCCGGGGCCTTATCAATGCTCAGAATCACTCCCATCGTCCCGTTCACGCTCGCATCGCCCCTCATCACCCCCACACCCTCCCGCACCGTCGCCACATCGCTCACCAATACCGTCTGCGCACCCTTCTTCCGGACCACCGTCGACCCGATGTCCTCAAGCTTCACCGTTAGGTTCAGATGCCGTACCATGATCTCCCGCGACCCCGCCTGAAGATACCCGCTCGTCGCACTCCCCGACGCCCCGCCCACCGCCCGCTCCAGTTCCTCCAGCCCCACCCCGAACGCCGCCAGCCGCACCGGATCCGGCTGCACTTCAATCTGCCGCACCCCGCCACCAATCGTCAGCACTTCCGCAACCCCGCTGATGCTCTGCAACCGCCGCCGGATCGTCCAGTCCGCCAGCGTCCGCAATGCCACCGGCGGCACCGCCCCATCCTCGCTCCGCAACCCCACCAGCAGAATCTCCCCCATCAGCGAAGACACCGGCGTCATGCCCGACTTCACTCCCGCAGGCAGCGCCCGCACCGCCGGCCCTAGCCGCTCCTGCACCATCTGCCGCGCCCGGTGAATGTCCGTGCCCCACGCAAACTCCGCAAACACCAGCGACAACCCCACGTCCGAATTCGACCGCAACCGGTCCAGCCCGCCAATCCCTTGCAATGCCGCCTCAATCGGCTGCGTGATCACCGTCTCCGTTTCCTCAGGAGCCAATCCCGGCGCTTCCGTCAGGATCGTCACCGTCGGCTTCGTCATGTCCGGCAGCACCTCCACCGGCAACTCCGTCAGCGTATTCGCCCCCGCCAGCACCACCAGCAGCGCCCCCATCAGCACCGCCGCCCGATGCCGCAGCGAAAAATCGATCAACCGGTTCAGCACGCCGCCCGGCGCTGCTTCTCCGCTCCCGCTCACTGCGCCCCTCCTTTCCGCCGCAGACTCATCAACGCCAGCAGCACCAACAGCACGCCGCTCGTCCCCGCAAAAAACACCGCCAGAGGACTCCACATCGACCCTCCGCCACCTTGCCGCCCCTCCTGCATCTCCTCCGCAGCCTCAATCTGCTCCTTCGTCATCTCCGACCCGTCCTCATTGTGAGGATGCCCGTGCGCCGCATCCATCGCTTCCCGCAGACTCACACTGCTCGTCGCCGACGCCAGATTCCACGCCCCCCGCGTCACCACTTCATCCCCCGGAAACAACCCGCTCACCACTTCCACAAACCCGTCGTTCACCGCCCCCGTCACAATCCCGGTCTTCAGAAACGCATGCTCCAGTTCGTAATCCTTCACCATCACAAACCGCCGCCCGCTCTCACCGAGCACCGCCGCCCGCGGCACCGCCAGCACTCCCTCCCTTCTTCCCGTCACAATCGTGAACTCCGCCTTCATCCCCGGCCGCAGCAGTTTGTCAGGATTCTCCACGTGAAACGCCGCCTCCAGCGTCCCGTTGCCCGCATCCGCCTCAGTCGCAAGGTGCGCCAGCTTCGCTTCGAACACTTTGTCAGGATACGCCGCCACCCGGATCCTCGCACTCTGCCCGGTCGCCAGCGACCCCGCCAGATGCTGCGGCACCTGCGCCGCCGCCTCCACCACCTCCAAACTGACAATCTCCACCAGCACATCGTCCGGGGTCACCGGCTGCCCCGGCGCGATCCTCACCGACGCCACCGTGCCCGCCATCGGTGACGGCAGCATCACCGTCGGCGGAGGATCACCAGGCTGCCGGCTCTCGATCCACGCCACTTCATCCCCCTCCGCAATCTCCTGACTCGGAATCACCAGCACCGAAAACGCCCGTCCCGCAATCCGGCTGCTCACCACCGCCCGCTTCCCTGGCAGCACCTCAATCTCCCCCAGCGCAAACACCGTCTCCTCAAACGCCGTCTCCTCCGCCTCAGCC
>CANHUG010000450.1 GCA_947462995.1 Verrucomicrobiales bacterium
CTCGACGTCGTCTTCACCAGACAGCAATTCGGCCCCGGTCGTCTCGTCATCGAAGAATGTCTCACCGGCCCCGAACTCAGTGTCTTCTGCTCGATCGCCGACGGCTCGTTCCACCTCCTCACCCCCGCACGCGACTACAAACGCATCCGCGACAACGACGAAGGCCCTAACACCGGCGGCATGGGTGCCGTCGCCTCGCGCTCCATCGTCTCCCCCGAGGTCCTCGCCGACATCGAAAACCTCATCGTCCGCCCCACCGTCGCCGGTCTCGTCAAAGACGGTCTCCCCTACCGCGGCTTCCTCTACTTCGGCCTCATGCTCACACCCGACGGCCCGAAAATCATCGAATACAACTGCCGCTTCGGCGACCCGGAATGCGAGGCCGTCATGCCGCTCCTCTCCGGCAACTTCGCCCAGTACATCTTCGACGCCGCTAACGGAACCCTGAACCCGGACCTCATCTCCTTCAGCAACCACTGGAGTCTCTGCCTCATCCTCGCCAGCCACGGCTACCCGGAATCCAGTCGCTCCGGCGACGCCATCTCCGGGCTCGACCTCGTCTCCCACGCCACCACGTTCCACTGCGGCACTCGTCTCAACAGCGAAGGCACTTTCGAAACCAACGGCGGCCGCGTCCTCGCCATCGTCGCCACCGCACCCACCCTGACCGCCGCTCGCGAAACCGTCTACTCGGAAGCCGCCAAGGTCTCGTTCCCAGGCCGCCAGAACCGCTCGGACATCGGTCTCCTCCACTTCGCCAACGCCCCGGGCTAACACCTCCCACCTCACCACCCCTCACCATGGAACCTCAGGGCTCTCGCCTCCTCGGCGCTCGCGAACTCGACATCCGCATCCACCGGCTCGCCTTCCAGATCCTCGAAAATCACCCGCGCGCCGACTTCGTCCTCGTCGGCATCCACCGCCGCGGGGTCCCCCTCGCACGCCGCATCGCCCGCGTCCTCGAATCCGAACGCCCTGACATCCCCGTCGGCACGCTCGACATCACGTTCTACCACGACGACCCTCGCAATCTCAATGTCGCCGACTCCACCGGCCGCACCGACATCCCCTTCCCCACCGCCAACCGCCACGTCATCCTCGTCGACGACGTCCTCTACACCGGCCGCACCATCCGCGCCGCCATCGACGGTCTCCTCGACATCGGCCGCCCTTCCCGCATCGAACTCGCCGTCCTCGTCGACCGCGGCCACCGCGAACTCCCCATCCAACCAGACTACTGCGGGCTCGTCCGCCCCACCGGTCCCTCCGAATACCTCCGCGTCCTCCTCCGCGAGCAGGATGGACAAGACGGTCTCTTCGTGGTTCAAAATAAAAACGACCCCGTATGACGCGCCGCAAAGACCTCCTCGACATCGAAAGCCTCTCCCGTGAGGAAATCGATCACCTCCTCACCGCCGCCCGACCCTTCAAGGACCTCCTCCGCCGCTCCGTCGGCAAGGTCCCACCCCTCCGCGGCCGCCACGTCCTCACGCTCTTCTACGAGCCAAGCACGCGCACGCGCTCGTCCTTCGAAATCGCCGCCAAACGGCTCAGCGCAGACGTCACCAACTTCACCGTCTCCACCAGCAGCGTCGTCAAAGGTGAATCCATCATCGACACCATCGACACGCTCCAGGCCATGCAGGTCGATTACATCATCGTCCGCCACAGTTCCTCCGGCGTCCCCAATCTCATCGCCCGCCACACCGCCGCCAGTGTCATCAACGCCGGCGACGGCCATCACGCCCATCCCACCCAAGGGCTCCTCGACGCCTTCACCATGCAGGAAGCCCTCGGCCAGAACCTCGCCGGGCGCCGCATCGTCATCATCGGCGATATCCTCCACAGCCGCGTCGCCCGCAGCACCTCCACCATCCTCGCCAAACTCGGCGCGGAAGTCGCCTTCTTCGGCCCAGGCTCCCTCATCCCGGACGACCGCCGCCAGGGCATCCCCGCCCTCCGCACGTTCAATGAGGTCTTCGACTGGAAACCAGACGTCATCTACCTCCTCCGCATCCAGATGGAACGCCAGAAGGCCCAGTTCTTCCCAAGTCTCCGCGAATACCACCGGCTCTACGGCGTCACCGACGAACGTCTCGCCGTCATCCGCCAGCGCGCCATCCCCATCATGCACCCAGGCCCGGTCAACCGCGGCGTCGAACTCGTCGACTCCGTCATGACCTACGAACACTGTCTCATCAATCAGCAGGTCGAAAACGGCATCGCCTGCCGCATGGCCGTCCTCCACTGGCTCCAGCCAAAAACCGTCGTCCGCGCCATGGACTGACGCCCCCCCGCGCACCCGCGCGCACCCTCCCAGACGTTCCTCGGGCCGCCCGTTGCGCCTCCAGACTTCCTGCGCCACGGTCGCGCTTCCCATGTCGTCTCCTGACAATATCCGCAGCCTCTCCCGCTTCGGCAGAATCTTCCTGCCGCTCCTCCTCGTCGCCCTCGGCGCCGCCGCCCAGCAGGCCGCCGTCAAATTCGGTCGCCGCGCCGACAAAGCCGTCGTCCAAACCCCTGTCCCCGACGTCGAACTCCTCAAAACCGAATTCTCCGACGCCCCCGTCACCCTCGCCGCCCAGGGCGTCATCGAACCCATCACCCAATCCCGCGCCGCCGCAGAAGTCGCCGGCCGCGTCATCGCCGTCAGTCCCTCATGGCGCGACGGCGCTCCCTTCAAACAAGGCGAGGAACTCCTCCGCCTCGACGACGCCGACTACCTCTCCGCTCTCGCCAACGCCGAAGCCAACGCCGCCGACGCCGCCATGCAGGTCCGCATGGAACAGGCCCGCGCCGACCAGGCCATGCGCGACTGGAAAAAACTCGCCTCCGGCAACCCGGAAAGCGACCTCGTCACCAGAGCACCCCAACTCAAAGCCGCCCACGCCCGCGTCGCCGCCACCAACGCCGCCGTCGCCAAAGCCAAACGCGACCTCGAACGCACCGTCCTCCGCGCCCCCTTCGACGGCCGCATCCTCCGCACCCTCACAAACCTCGGCTCCTACGCCGCACCCGGTGCCGCCCTCGCAGAATTCTACGCCACTGACAAATTCCAGGTCAAACTCCCGCTCCCGCTCGACGACTTCACGCTCCTCGACTCCGCCGCCGATTCCCCAGTCACCCTCTCCGCCACCGCCGGCACCCGCTCCATCTCGATCAAGGCAACCCTCGTCCGCTCCGCCGCAGAAATCGACCGCGCCAGCCGCACGCTCCCCGTCACCGTCGAATTCTCCCCAGGCACCGAACCAGACCCGCTCATCGCCCCAGGCCTCTACGTCAACGCTTCCCTCCAGGGCCGCCCGCTCAAAAACGTCGTCCGCATCCCCCGCCGCGCCCTCCTCGCCGGCGATCGCGTCGCCGTCTCCTCCGCCGACCACCACCTCTCCTTCCGCCCGGTCACCATCGCTCGCACCACCCGCGACGATGTCCTCCTCTCCAGTGGCCTCAAACCCGGCGAACTCGTC
>CANHUG010000451.1 GCA_947462995.1 Verrucomicrobiales bacterium
CCTCCAACTCAACTTCATGGACCACCTCATCATCGGCCAACCTTCCGCCGACCGACCAGGATATTTCAGTTTCCGCGAGCACGGCTTGATGTAACCGTCCCACGCCCAGCATGCATCACCCGACCGCCCTCATCCACCAAGGCGCCCACATCGGCTCCGACGTCTCCATCGGCCCCTTCGCCATCATCGAAGACGGTGTCGTCATCGGCGACCGCTGCTCCATCGCCGCTCACGCCCAGATCCTCTCCGGCGTCATCATGGGCTCAGACAATCACGTCGACCGCGCCGCCATCCTCGGCGGCAACCCCCAATCCCTCTCCTTCGACACCCGCACCCCCAGCGGAGTTCGCATCGGCGACCATAACACGTTCCGGGAACACGTCACCGTCCACCGGAGCATGCACGAGGCCGGCCACACCTCCATCGGCAACGCCAACTTCCTCATGGCCACCTCCCACGTCGGCCACGACTGCACCATCGGTAACCGCATCGTCATCGCCAACGCAGCCCTCGTCGCCGGCCACGTCGACATCGACGACCACTGCTTCCTCGGCGGCGGCTCCGCCTTCCACCAGTTCATCCGCATCGGCACCTACGCCATGGTCCAGGGCAACGGCTCCTTCTCCTGCGACATCCCTCCCTTCTGCACCGCCTTCCGCGAAAACGCCGTCGCCGGCCTCAACGTCGTCGGCCTCCGCCGCGGCGGCTTCGACAGCGCCGCCCGCGCCGACATCAAACGCGCCTACTCCACCGTCTTCCACTCCCCAGCAGGCCCAGTCAAAGCCGCCACCACCGCACTCGACGAGGCCTCATGGTCCCCGCCCGCACGCCACTTCCTCTCCTTCATCGCTCACCCAGGCTCTAAAGGCGTCGCCCGACCGCGCGACCAACGCGGCTGATTCTTTCCCGCATGCGTATCTTGCAGTCAGCCCGCGCCACCACTCCTATTCCCTCCCATTCCCATGTCCTCCATTCCTGAGCTTCCCATCCTGCGCCACGGCACTGCCTACCAGTCCCTCGACGTCGCAGAAATCCCCCACGTCGCCTCAGGCCAACCCGTCATCCGCATCAGCCAGGCCAACTCCGGCCTCATCACCCGCGACCTCGCCGCCTCTAAAGCCGCTCGCGCCACCCTCCGCGCCATCCCCACCAAGGAACGCGTCGCCATGGTCAAACGCGCCGGTGAAATCTTCCTCCACGACACGCTCCCCGTCGGCATCGCCGGCCACACCCAATCCCCGGAAGACTACGTCCACCAGCTCAGCACCACCAGCGGGCTCCCCCATTCGCTCATCCGAATGAACCTCAACCGCCTCGGCGGAATCTTCTCCCAAATCGACACCATCCTCCGCGGCCTCACCCGCGGCATGGACCTCGATGTCCTCGACCGCGGCTACGGCACGCAAGGTGGTGCGCCCGTCTCATGGCACTGTCTCACCGACAATCTCGCCGTCATCCTCCCTAGCAACTCCCCGGCCGTCAACGCGCTCTGGATCCCCTCCATCGCCCTCGGCGTCCCCGTCATCCTCAAACCAGGCCGCGAAGAACCATGGACCCCATGGCGCGTCATCGAAAGTCTCTTCAAAGCCGGCGTCCCACGCGAAGCCATCAGCTTCTACCCCACCGGCCACGACGGCTCAGGCGTCCTCCTCCGCCGCGCCGGCCGCGTCATGATGTTCGGTGACGACAACACCGTCGCCCAGTACGCCGCCGACCCACGCGTCGAAGTCCACGGCTCCGGCCGCAGCAAAATCCTCATCGGCGAAGATAAAATCGAACAGTGGCGCGACTACCTCCCCGTCCTCGTCGAAAGCGTCAGCGCCAACAGCGGCCGCTCCTGCATCAACACCAGCGCCATCCTCGTCCCCAAATACGCCAAGGAAATCGCCGAGGCCCTCGCCCGCGAACTCCTCGCCATCACCCCGCGCGCCGTCGACGACCCCGACGCCCGCCTCTCCGGCTTCGCCAACCCAGCCATGCCGGAATGGATCGACTCCACCATCACCGACGGTCTCGCCACCCCCGGCGCTTCCGAGCTCTCCCTCTCCCTCCGCGACGGCTCACCCCGCAAAGCCTCCCGCGACGGCATGAACTACCTCCTGCCCACCATTATCCACACGCCGGACTTCTCCCACCCGCTCGCCAATCGCGAATTCCTCTTCCCCTTCGCCAGCGTCACCGAAGTCCCTCAGGCCGAGATGCTCGACCTCATCGGTCCTTCCCTCGTCGTCACCGCCATCACCGACGACGCTTCGTGGATCCCCGATCTCCTCGAATCCCCTGACATCGACCGCCTCAACGTCGGCCCCACCCCCACCAACCGCGTCCAGTGGGACCAGCCACACGAAGGCAATCTCTTCGAGTTCCTTTACCGCCGCCGCTCCATCGGTATCGCCGGCGCTGTCTGATCCCCAGCGCCAGCCATGCCTCCTCCTCAGAACCTCTCCGCGGCCAGCCTCATCGCAAGGTTCTGCGGCCCCGACACGCCCGCCTTCGTCCCCGCCTTCCAGCACACCCCTGGCACCAAGGTCGTCTTCGGCCCTGGCGAAGTCGCACGCACCGGCATCCTCGCCAGAAACCTCAAGGCCGAACGCGTCCTCGTCGTCACCGACCCGGGCATCGCCAACGCCGGCCACCTCGACCGCGTCGTCGCCTCCCTCAGCGACGCTGGCCTCGAATGGTCCGCCTTCATGGGCGTCATCGAAAACCCCACCACCGACACCGTCGCCGCCTGCGTCGATTCCGCCCGATCCCTCGGCGCTGACCTCCTCATCGGCCTCGGCGGCGGCTCCAGCATGGACACCGCCAAAGGCTGCAACTTCATCCTCACCAACGGCGGGGTCATGCACGACTACTGGGGCTCCAACAAAGCCTCCAAACCGATGCTCCCCAGCATCGCCATCCCCACCACCGCAGGCACCGGCAGCGAATGCCAGAGCTACGCCCTCATCTCCGACGCCGCCACCCACGCCAAAATGGCCTGCGGCGACCGCAAGGCCGCCGCCCGCATCGCCATCCTCGACCCTGACCTCACCCTCAGCCTCCCCGCACGCGTCACCGCCCTCACAGGCATCGACGCCGTCGCCCACGCCGTCGAAAGCGCCGTCAGCCGCAACCGCAACGACGTCTCCCTAGCCTACTCCCTCGCCGCCTTCCCGCTCCTCACCGCCAATCTCCCGAGGGCCCTCGCCAACCCCTCAGACCTCGAAGCCCGCAGCGCCATGCTCCTCGGCGCAGCCCTCGCCGGCACCGCCATCGAAAACGCCATGCTCGGAGCCGCCCACAGCGCCTGCAACCCGCTCACCGCTCGCTTCCACACGCCCCACGGCGAAGCCGTCGGCCTCATGCTCCCCCATGTCGTCCGGCTCAATTCCTCAAACCCAGACGCCGCCGCCACCTACGCCTCCCTCTGCCGCGCCGCTTCCCTCCCGGAAGATTCCCTCGCAGACTTCCTCGC
>CANHUG010000452.1 GCA_947462995.1 Verrucomicrobiales bacterium
AATTACAGCTCTCTCCGCGCACGGAGTGCGCCTACCCGCCCTCCCAACAAGCACCTCTCACTTCTCACTTCTAACCCCGCAGCGCCATCAATCCCACCGCCGCCAGCACAATCGTAATCAACGCCTCCACCAAGGCCTGACCCGCCACAAAGCCTGACCCGGTCGAAACCGTGTACGCCTCCGCCTGCCGCGCGTTCACCCGCTTCCACACCCACGCCACCACCGCCCCCAGCGTGAACCCGAGGCCGCTCGCAAAATCAATCACAAACCCTAGCCCCAATCCCATCGCACTCGGCAGAAACGGCCTCAGCTTCGGCACAAACTTCTCCAGCACCGGCAGCACCACCCCAAGCACCGCACCAATCACAATCGCCTGCGCCGCACCCCACGGCAACGCTTCCATCGCCGTCTTACCGCTCCCGGGATTCAGCAAATCCGCCATCGCCTTCCACGCACTCGCCGCCTGCATCGGAAACTTCTTCATCAACGCCTCGTAATCCCCAGCCAGCAGATACCACGCAGGCACAATCACCGCCGTCCCGAAAAACACGCCCGCAAACTGCGCCAGAAACTGCCGCCGCGGATTCGCACCCAGCAGGTACCCGCTCTTCAAATCCGTCAGCAGATCCGCCGCACTCGCCGCCGCCGCCGACGTCGTCCCCGCCGTCATCAGGTTAGTCACTTTGTTCCCGGGATGCATCAGCGCAAACGCCAACTGCGTCACCTTACCCATCGCCCCAATCGGCGTCGTGTCCGTCTCGCCAGTCGCCCGGCACGCCACCAGCGCCAGCGGAAACGCCATCGCAATCCCTATCAGCCCGAAATACCACGGAATCCCAAACCCAACCTGCAACACCGTCACCAGCCCAATCGTGATCGGTACCAGTCCCATCACCATCCAGCTCCCCGGCACCTCAATCTCCGCCATCGCCGCCGCCTCGCTCGTCGCCCCGCCTTCCTTCCTCCGGAACGCCCGCGCCACACTCCGCCACTGAAATCCTAGCGACACCAGACTCGAAACCACCATCAGCGCCGTCCCGCCCCACACACCCCACCGGAACAACGCCGTCACCCCTCCCTCCGGAGTCTCCGCCACCTTCACCGCATGGTGCGCCACCAGCATCGGCCCCAGCCAGAAATGCAGAATCACCGTCCCCAGCAGCATCGACAGCGACGCCCGCAACCCCACAATCATCCCCGCACCGATCATCAGCAGCGACGGCTCCCACGCCAGTCCCGCAAACGAAACCCCGCCCGCCGCAGGCCCCGGAATCGCCACACTCTCAATCCCATGACTGATCTTCGTCATCCACCCTCGCACGCCCTCACCTAACCACTTCGCATTCTCCGCAATATTCCCCAGCTGCCTCAGCAGCGCCATCACCGCCCCCGCCGCCATCGCCCGCAGCAGCGCATACGCCTTCCGCGACGCTTCCTCCCCGGCCGCATACAGGCTCCTCAAGGTCTCCGCCGCCGCAATCCCCCCCGGAAACGCCAGCTGCTCATGGTTGATCATCTGCCGCTTCATCGGAATCGCCAGAAACACCCCCAGACACGCCGTCAGAAACACAAACGCCGCCATCATCGGCCACTCCATATGCTTCCCCCCGTTCACCATCAGCAGCGCCGCACACGCACTCCCCACCACCGACCCCGTACTGTACCCCGCCGCCGACGCCGTCGACTGCATGCAATTGTTCTCCAGCAGGCTCATCGGGGTCACTTTCCCTCCCGACAACGCCCGCACGCCATTCCAGATCGCCCACGACATCACACACGCCGTGATCGCCACCCCGAACGCCCACCCCAGCCGCAAGGTCGTGTACAGATTCGACAACGACAGAAACGCCCCCAGCAAACCTCCCATCAGCACCGCCCGCACCGTCAGCTGTTTCTGCTGGTGCCCCTGATACACATTCCGGAACCACCACAAATCCTTTTCCTCAGGCGTCGCATCAGGCCCGGGCCCAACCGGCAGTTTCTCGGCAGTGTCAGATGTCATAGGCAACTCGTGGTTCACCTCCCCTCAAACCCGGATCCCCTCCCCGCGCAATCCACTTGTTCCCCGCCATCACGCTCCCCCGACTCCCATTCCGCGTTGGACAAAACCCGCGCCGTCGCCACTCTCGTCACACCGTCCCTGGCCCGGATCCTCCGCGCCCACCGACGTCCCATCACACTCCGTCCTCTCTCCAATCTCTCTCCTCTCTCTCACCATGCACGACCCTCGCCTCGACAAGCTCGCCGCCCAGCTCATCTCCCACTCGGTCTCCCTCAAACCCGGCGAAAACATCCTCTTCGACCTCTACGACACCCCACCCGAAATGGGCATCGCCCTCGTCCGCGCCGCCCGCGCCGCCGGTGGCATCCCCCAGGTCCAGATCCACGACGCCCGCGTCGCCCGCGAACTCCAACTCGGTGCCACCGACGCCCAGTACGACCACTGGAGCGCCGTCCAGATGGACCTCATCCAGCGCATGCAGGCCTACATCGCCATCCGCGGCAGCCACAACATCACCGAAAGCTCCGACGTCCCCGCCGAACGCATGAAGCTCATCATGGGCAAAATGCGCCCGGTCATGAACCATCGCGTCCAGAAAACCAAATGGTGCGTCCTCCGCTGGCCCAATCCCTCCATGGCTCAGCTCAACAACATGAGCACCGAAGCCTTCGAAGACTTCTACTTCCGCGTCTGCCTCCTCGACTACGCCGCCCTCAAACCAGGCATGAACGCCCTCGAAAAACTCATGGACCAGACCAACGAGGTCCACATCACCGGCCCAAACACCGACCTCCGCTTCAGCATCGCAGGCATCCAGTCCGAAGCCTGCGGCGGCGAAAAGAACATCCCCGACGGCGAATGCTTCACCGCCCCAGTCCGCGACTCCGTCGAAGGGGTCATCTCCTACAACGCCCCCACCATCTACCAGGGCGTCGCCTTCGACAGCGTCCGCTTCGAGTTCTCCAAAGGCAAAATCATCAAGGCCACCGCTAACAACACCGAGGCCATCAACCGCATCCTCGACTCCGACGAGGGAGCCCGCTACATCGGCGAATTCGCCATCGGCTTCAATCGCGAGATCCTCCACCCCATGCGCGATATCCTCTTCGACGAGAAAATCGCCGGCAGCTTCCACTTCACCCCCGGCCAAGCCTACGAGGGCAAAACCGACAACGGCAACCGCAGCCAGGTCCACTGGGACCTCGTCTGCATCCAGCGCCCGGACTACGGCGGCGGCGAAATCAAATTCGACGGCCGCGTCATCCGCAAGGACGGTAAATTCGTCCTCCCGGAACTCGAACTCCTCAACTGACCGCTTTCTCCCCACAAGCCCCCTCCGTACAAGCCAGCCGAAGGCTCTATAGGGGTAGGGATGGAGCATTGGTTTGCTCCACCCCTCCCTCCGAACCGGACGGGCGGATTTCCCGCATCCGGCTCTCCGA
>CANHUG010000453.1 GCA_947462995.1 Verrucomicrobiales bacterium
GGCCGCAGAGCAGGCAGCGCTGCGCCAGGCACTGGCTCAATCAGCGGTCCTGCCGATGTAGGTGGAGCGGCAAAATCAAGTTCATTGCCACGGGGACATGGACACCGGATACCCTTGAACCCCACCAAAAAAACCTTCTTCCCCGCATCCACCGCAAACGGCCGCTTCACCAGATTCCCATTCCCCGCCAGCAGCCCCAGCGCCTCCTCCGTGCTCATCCCCGGCAGCGTGTCCTTCAGCCCCAGACTCCGGTAGTCCATCCCCGACACATTAAACAGCCGCCGCACCTCCCCCTCATACGCCCCCAGCATCCCCTTCAGCTCCCCCACCGACGGCGGCGTATCCCGAATCGCAATTTCCTCAAACGCCACACCCCGCCCCTTCAGCCACTTGATCGCATTCTTGCACGTGGAGCATCCAGAGTAAGCGTAAATTTTGAGCATAAAATAAAAGAGAAAAAAGGTCCCGGTTGAGTCAACCAACGAAGCGCCAATTCAATCAAAGGAAAACAAAAACCACTCCCTCTTCACCATTCCTTTGCTCTCCATTCCCTTGCTAAAACAACACGCCACCTTTGGTCATTCCTCATTCTGGTTTCGTCATTCTCTCCATCCACGCCCCATACTCCTCCGGCACCTTCGCCTCAAACGCCATCGGCTGATCATGGATCGGATGGTTAAACGAAAGCCTCCACGCATGCAGCATCAGCCGCGGCACCTGCACCCGCTGCTTCGCCGGATTCGCATAGATCGGATCCCCCAAAATCGCACACTGCAAAGACTCCCGCATATGCACCCGGATCTGATGCGTCCTCCCCGTCAGCAGTCGGCACTGGATCAGCGCACACCCCTCGTCCACAGCCAGCCGCTTCCATTCCGTCACTGCATTCTTCCCCGCCCCATCCAGCAGATTGCTCATCCGCTTCCGGTCCACCGGATGCCTCCCGATCGACGTCTCGATCCGCCCGCTCTCCTCCTTCGGCACCCCGTTCACCACCGCCAGGTAGATCTTCGAAATCCGCCGCTCTGAAAACGCCTCCGTCAGCCGTCGGTGCGCGATGTCATTCTTCGCCACCACCATGCAGCCGCTCGTATCCTTATCCAGACGGTGCACAATCCCCGGCCGCATCTCCCCACCGATCCCGCTCAGATCCCCGATGTGGTGCAGCAGCGCGTTCACCAGCGTCCCGTCCGGATTTCCCTCCGCCGGATGAACAACAAGCCCCGATGCCTTGTCCAGCACTACGATGTCGCTGTCCTCATACAAAATCGTCAAAGGAATGTTCTGGGCCTTGATCTCCACCTCCGCTACATCCGGCACCGTGAGACTGACAGCATCCCCGCATTTGAGTGTCGCCCCCGCCTTGACCGGCTTCCCGTTCAGCGTTGCGTGTCCCTCCTTGATCAAATCCTGCAATCGCGACCGCGACATATCCGGCAAACGCCTTGCCAGGTGTTTGTCGAAACGATCGCCTATATCCACTGTTTCACTGATGAGCCAATCCACCCCACAAACTCAAGATTCGAATTAATAAGGCAAACTGTAATTTCTGGCATATCGAATGCGTCCCTGCTACTGACAACATCCGTCACCCTTGATCCTCGCCCCCCCAGAACAGTCGTTCCTGAGCACCTGCCCGGTGTGTCAGCGGCAGATCGATGTCACCTCCCTGGAGCCCTTCACCAAGCTCAAGTGCCCCTTCTGCGGCCAGATGGTCCGCGTCCGCCGCCGCTTCGATCAGTTCATGATCGTCCGCCAGATCGGCGAAGGCGGCATGAGCCGCGTGTTCGAAGCCGAAGACGAAACCCTCGGCCGCCGCGTCGCCCTCAAAATCCTCAACCGCCAGTACTCCCGCGACTCCGTCCGCCTCGAGCAGTTCCGCCGCGAAGCCCACATCACCGCCAACGTCACCCACCCCAACGTCATCAAGCTCTACTCCGTCGGCTATGACCAGGGCTACTTCTACATCGCCATGGAGCTCGTCGGCGGCGGCTCCCTAGAGCAGCGCATCCGCCGCGAAGGCCACCTCAAAGAAGACGAAGCCCTCCGCATCGGCCGCGAAGTCGCCGAAGGCCTCCGCGCCGCCCAGCAGCTCACCCTCATCCACCGCGACGTCAAGCCCGCCAACATCCTCTTCACCGAAACCGGCACCGCCAAAGTCGTGGACTTCGGCCTCGCCCTCTTCGCCGACCGCGGCGGCGATCAATCCGGCGAAATCTGGGCCACCCCCTACTACGTCGCCCCCGAAAAAGTCATCGAAAACAAAGAAGACTACCGCAGCGACATCTTCTCCCTCGGCGCCACCCTCTACCACGCCATGACCGGCAATCCGCCCCACAAGGCAGACACCGCCGCCATCGAAGACCTCCGCCGCATCAAGTCCAAGCGCGTCACCCTCGGCGAATCCGGCCTCCGCTTCTCCCCCCGCACAGAGCACGTCATCAATGGCATGCTCTCCTTCAGCCCCCAAGACCGCTTCGCCAACTACTCCGAAGTCGTCGATGAAATGCGCCTCGCCGAAGGCCTCCTCGATCGCGGCAGCATCCGCCGCCGCCTCGTCAATCGCCGCACCCGCCTCATCGGCCTCACCGCCGCCGCCATCATCATCGCCTACGGCATCGGCTGGCTCCTCCGCGAAGGCGGACAGCACCGCAACGTCCGCGCCATCCAGCTCGCCACCGCCAATGAGCGCGATCTCGACGGCGCAGGCGTCACCCTCACCGCCGACAAAGCCACCAAAAAAACCGTCTCCGAGCGCTTCACCGAAGCCCGCCAAGCCATGCTCGGCGAGCACCAGTACGCCACCGCCGAAGACAAATTCTCCAAGCTCGCCAAATCCAAAGACGTCCTCCAGCCCACCGCCAACTGGGCACGCCTCAACGCCGCCCTCTGCAGCATCATCCTCAACAGTAAATCAGACGCCGCAGGCCACTTCACCCAGCTCGCCACCACCCCAGATCTCAACGGCCTCGCCCCCTTCTTCGCCAAGCTCAAAGACCGCATGTCCAAAAACTTCGGCCTCGGCACCCCCCTCAAATCCCTCGACTACCAGACCACCAACGAAGAAATCCTCGGCTACCTCGTCCACGGCCTCGCCGAATGGCACTTCGGCGATGCCCTCCTCGGCGCCGAAGAACTCGAACACTTCCAAAAGCATCTCGCCGACACCAAAAAGCCCACCACAGACGCCTCCGCCCCCTCCCTCGACTGGCTCTCCCTCTACAGCCCCCTCCTAGACCTCTACAAGCCCGACTTCGCCCTCGTCCGCGCCGCCCTCCAGCCCAAGCGCTCAGGCACCATCCCAGAGCTCCGCACCGCCCTCACCGAAGTCCAGCAAGTCCGGAAAAACCTCAAAACCAGCGGTGCCTTCCTCCGCTTCATCACCGACCTCGAGACCAGCTACCAGCGCGAGATCTCCATCATGACCCTCGAAGAC
>CANHUG010000454.1 GCA_947462995.1 Verrucomicrobiales bacterium
ATACTTCACTCCCGCCATGGCCGCGAACTTCGGTGCGCTCAGGCCGCTGCGCTCGAACTCCTGCACGAGTTCAATCTGCCGCCCGGCCGGCACGAAGACGCGGCCACCCGCGTCCTGCTTCAAAATCAGGTCTGATTCATTCATAGAGGCCATAGCTTTCCAGCTATGACGTCTATGATGCGAGCGATCTCCTCAAACCTGGGCGTGACGCTTACGGCGGGTCAGGCGGGGCGGATGTTGAGGGAATCGCGGCAGAAGCGGATGGAGCGTTCGAGTTGAGCGAGCTGGTAGTCCTGTTCTGCTTTTTTGCGGTCGCCGGAGGGTTGGAAGGAAGGGATGGCTTTGCCGCGTTTGGCGAGGGCGAGGAATTTGGCGAATTCGGGGGAGCGGACGGATTCGTAGCCTTGCCAGAAGTCTGGTTTGAGATAGGAGGAGGGGCGGGCGAAGCCGCTGATGATTTCGAGGATGAAGGGGGCGCTGGGGGCGAGTTCGGCGAAGCGGCGGGCGTAGGCTTTGGAGTCCATGATGCCGTCGCCCATGGCGGTCCACTGGACCTGGCAGCCGTCGTTGTCTTCCCAGATCATGCTGTCGCGGATGCCGCTGCAGAGGGTGACTGGGCCGAGGATTTCGAGGTTCTGCATGGGGTCTTCGAGGGTCCATGTGGCGTTGCCGCTGTCGATGGTGCAGCCGGTGAAGTCGCGGCCGGCCTCGTCGATGAGGGTGAGGAGTTCCCATGCCTGCATATCGCCCGCGTGGTTTTCGACGGCGATTTTGACGCCTGCGTCGGTGGCGGAGGATTTGATGGCTTTGAGGGTTTTGACGGTGTCTTTGATGCGAGCGAAGATGCCGCCTTCGCTGCGGCGGTCTTCGGCGAAGCCCTGGTAGCATCGGGCGACGGGGGAGCCGATGAGGGAAGCGATGCGGATGAGGAGGCGGAGGTGTTCTTCGGCGGTGCCCCATTTCTTGTCGAAGCGGTGGCCTGAGGGGCAGATGCCGCCGGTGCCTGCGTAGAGGGAGATGCCGAGGTCTTTGGCTTTGCTAGCGAGGTCCTTGAGGTAGGAGTCGGAGTGGTTCTCGTAGACGTCGAGGTCGGAGAGGAGGAGGGCGTCGACCTTCTGGGTGGCGGCGTAGTCGAGGACGGCGCCGGCTTTCCAGCCGAGGGCGCGGATGGAGAAGTTGTCGAAGCCGAGTTTGAGCTTGATGGGGGCGGTGGAGTCGGCGGCGACGGCGGTGGTGGTGGAGGAGATGGGGATGGCAGCGGCGGCTGCGGCGGCGGTTTTCATGAAGGAGCGGCGGGAGGCTGGTTGCATGGGGTGGTTGGTAGAGAGGGGAGGAGGGATTGTCGAGCGGTGGTGGAGCCGTGGCTGCGTGGGTGGATCAGGCTGGGGTGGAGGGGGTTTCGGGAGGAGGGGCGAGGAGTGGGAGGAGATGGCGGTGTGGGCCGGAGAGGGAGGGATCGGCTTCGAGGGTGGCGGAGGCGAGACGGCGGGCGGTTCTGACGAGCGGGGCGTCGCGGATGAGGTCGCCGAGGCGGAGGTCGGGGAGCCCGCTTTGGGCGGTGCCCATGAGGTCGCCGGGGCCGCGGATGCGGAGGTCAGCTTCTGCGACGGCGAACCCGTCGGCGGTTTGCTCGAGGAGCTGGAGGCGAGCGGTGGTTTCGGAGTTGTCGCCGTTGGTGACGAGGATGCAGAAGCTTTTGTGGGGGCCACGGCCGACGCGGCCGCGGAGCTGGTGGAGCTGGGCGAGGCCGAAGCGATCGGCGTCGAAGATGAGGATGACGGAGGCGTTAGGGATGTCGACACCGACTTCGACGACGGAGGTGGCGCAGAGGGCGTGGATGGAGCCTGCGCGGAAGGCGTCCATGAGGGCGTCTTTTTCGTCTGCGGGGGTACGGCCGTGGAGGAGCCCGAGTTGGTGGTCGGGGAGACGGGTGCGCCATGTTTCGACTTCGCGGGTGGCGGCGCGGACGGCGAGGGAATTGCTCTCGTCGATGAGGGGGAAGACGAGGTAGGCCTGGCGGCCCTCGTTGAACTGGGCGCGGAGGAAGGCGGCGATCTGGATTGGGTCGGGGTTGATGCGGACGGCGGTGGTGATGGGTTTGCGGCCGGCCGGCATTTCGTCGAGCGTGGAGAGGTCGAGATCGCCGTAGAGCGTCATGGTTAGGGAGCGCGGGATGGGGGTGGCGGTCATGACGAGGATGTCCGGCGAGGAGGATTGGGCGGCGAGGGCGTTGCGCTGGGCGACGCCGAATTTGTGTTGTTCGTCGATGACGATGAGGCCTGGGTTGGCGAGACGGTTGCCGTGGAGGAGGGCGTGGGTGCCGATGATGATGTGAGGCGGGTTGTCGGCGGAGAGAGAGGATAGGGCGTTGGCATCGTCGGAGCGGGCTCCGGTGAGGAGGGCGATGCGGAGCCCGAGGGGATCGAGCCAACGGTGGAACGTCAGGGCGTGCTGGGAGGCGAGGATGCGGGTGGGGGCCATGAGGACGGCCTGGGAACCGGATTCGACGGCGAGGAGGATGGCGGCGATGGCGACGAAGGTTTTGCCGCTGCCGACGTCGCCTTGGAGCATGCGGTGCATGGGGGAATGGGAGGCGAGGTCGGCGCGGATTTCGTCGAGGCAGCGGAGCTGGGCGGAGGTTAGGGCGAAGGGGAGGGAATCGAGCCAGCGGTTGAGGAGGAGACCGGGGCCGCAGTGTGGGGTGCCTTTGAGGGCGAGGAGGGCGAGGCGGCGGCGGAGGACGTGGAGCTGGAGGAGGTAGAATTCTTCGAGGGCGAGGTAGCGGCGGGCGCGTTCCATGGATTCCGCGGAGGGGGGGAAGTGGAGATCGCGGAGGGCGGTGAGGCGGGAGAGCCCTGAGAAGTCGGAGTTGGGGGAGGGAGGCGGGAGGATATCGGGCCATGCGTCCGGGTCGGCTGCGGAGAGGACGAGGAAGGCGGCGCGGCGGAGGGTTTTCTGGGGGATGCCGTTAGGGGCGCGGTAGATGGGGGTGATGCGGGCGATGTGGATGGCGGCGTCGTCGGAGTCAGCGGAGAGGATTTCGTATTCCGGGTGATCGATGACGAGACGGCCGTGGGTGGCGGCTTTGATTTTGCCGAAGGCGATGATTTCCATGTCTGCGGCGAAGGATTTGTGGAGCCATGGGAGATTGAACCAGCGGAGGATGACTGGCGGGAGGAGGTCCTTGCCGTCGAGGGGTTGGAGGGTGACTTCGACGAAGGGTTTGCGGAAGCCTGAGCGGAGCTGGCGGGAGTCGGAGACCATGCCGCGGATGGTCTGGGGGTCTGGGGATTCGGAGGAGGGCCATGGGGTGAAATGGCGGCGGTCCTCGTGGCGGAACGGGAAGTGGGAGGCGATGTCTGCGGCGGAGGAGAAGCCTGCGTCGGCGAGGGCCTTGAGGGCTTTGGGTTCGGTGGGGAAGCAGGTGGAGAG
>CANHUG010000455.1 GCA_947462995.1 Verrucomicrobiales bacterium
CCCCACCCTTAACCACGCCCCCATCACTCCAGATACCGCTCATCAAACTCCACCCCTGCCTTCCGAAGCATCACCACATATTCCTCCCGAAAGCTCCTTCGGCGATGATGCTCCTCCTGCCTCGCAATATACTCCTGCACCGCCCCCTTCACCGACACGCTCACCGTAAACGCCCCATACCCTTCCTGCCAGCGGAACAACCGCACCCCCATCACCTCTCCCACCCATCTCGACGAGGCCTTCTTCAGCTCACGCATGAAGTCCGCAAGACAATGCACCGGCTTCAGCCCAACTAGCAAATGCACGTGATCCGCCACACCGCCAATCCCCTGCGGCACCCCGCCCAGATCACGAACCAACCCGCCAAGATACTCATGCAATCGCGCGCGCCACTCCACTCTCAACGCCGGCTCCCGACCCTTCGTCGCAAAGACCAAATGATAAAGCAACGATGCATGCGTCGAACCCATCCACCTTCCATGCTCCAACCACCCCGCATGCCACAACACCGCATTTGCGGCCCTCCCAACATCCCATAGGGATGCCGGCCCGTAGCCGGCGGTTGAGCGAGGCCACGAGCGACACCGCCGGACAACGCCCGCCCCCACACCCGCATCCCATAGGGATGCCAGCCTGTAGCCGGCGGTTGAGCGAGGCCACGAGCGACACCGCCGGATAACGCCCCCAACCCACCACCATCTCACCCATCGACCCACCGCCCCCGCGACACCACCGGATTGCCGCCCCCATCCCACCCCACCCCACCCCAACCCACCACCATCCCACCCCTCCCCCCAATCCTCCCGCCTCCACACCCAGCCAATCATCTCCCCATCCCCGAAAAATCCCGCTGACAAATCCGCCGCCCCATAACATCATCGCCCCGGAAATCTCACCGCACTTCACCCGATGATCCCTTCCCGCCTCGTCCTCGCCCTCCCCCTCTGCTCCCTCCTCGCCGCCTGCAAACCGGCCGCCCCGCCCTCCGCCTCCACTCCCGCCGACACCCCTCCAGCCGCCCCCCAGTTCGCCGACACCATCTACCACCACGGCACCATCATCACCATGGCCGGACCCACCCCGGCCACCGTCGAGGCCATCGCCGTCACCAAAGGCCTCATCTCCTACACCGGCAATCTCGCAGGCACCGCCAGTCTCCAAGGCCCGAACACCAACATCGTCGACCTCGCCGGCCAAACCCTCCTCCCAGGCTTCATCGACGGCCACGGCCACTACATCAGTTCCCTCGCCGTCGCCAATCAGTGCCAGCTCTACCCTCCTCCCTCCGGCCCAGCCAAAGACGTCCCCTCCATCATCGCCACCCTCAAACAGTTCGCCACCGAACGCGCCATCCCCAAAGGCCAGCTCATCATAGGCTACGGCTACGACGACTCCGTCATGCCCGATGGCCGCCTCCTCAACCGCGGCGACCTCGACGCCGCCTTCCCGGACCACCCAGTCCGCGTCGACCACGTCTCCATGCACGGCACCGTGCTCAATTCCCTCGCCCTCACCCACTACGGCATCAGCGCCGCCACCAAAACCCCCGAAGGCGGCATCATCGTCCGCAAGGAAGGCTCCGACGAACCATGGGGCCTCATCATGGAAACCGCCTTCCTCCCCATCTTCGAGAAAAACGATAAACTCTCCCCCGCCCAGGAAATCGAAGCCTCCCGCGCCGGCCAGCTCCTCTACGCCAAAGCAGGCATCACCACCGCCCAGGAAGGCGCTACCCACCTCCCCCAGCTCCAGATCATCCAGCGCGCCGCCGCCGCCGGCTCCAGCATCATCGACGTCGTCGCCTTCCCCTTCATCACCGACCTCGACAAGGTCCTCACCGAATTCCCCGTCTCCACATGGGGATCCTATCACAACCGCTTCAAAATCGGCGGCGTCAAAATCACCATCGACGGCTCCCCTCAAGGCCGCACCGCCTTCTTCACCACACCATACCTAACCGGCGGCCCCGGCGGCCAGCAGAACTGGGTCGGCGAACCCACCTTCCCACAGCCGCTCGTCAATAACATGGTCAAAAAGGTCTACAACCTCAACGTCCCTCTCATCCTCCACTGCAACGGCGACGCCGCCATCGACTCATTCCTCTCCGCCTACGAATTCGCACGCGCCGGCGACTTCTCCAAACCATGGAACGTCACCACCATCCACACCCAGTTCATCCGCCCGGACCAAATCCCCAAATTCGTCCAGTACCGCGTCCGCCCTTCCTTCTACACCCTCCACACCTTCTACTTCGCCGACGCCCACATCACTAACCGCGGCAAAGAACAGGCCGCCTACATCAGCCCCATGCGCGACGCCATCAACGCCGGCCTCCGTCCCACCAACCACACCGACTTCGTCGTCGCACCCCTCGACCAGCTCATGATGCTCCACTCCGCCGTCAACCGCACCTCTCGCGCCGGCAGCCCCATCGGCCCCGATCAATGCATCACCCCATACGAAGGCCTCCTCTCCATGACCGCATGGGCCGCAGAACAATACGGCGAAGAATCCTCCAAAGGCTCCCTCGAACAAGGCAAACGCGCCGACCTCGTCATTCTCGACAAAAACCCCCTAACCGTCGACCCAGCCTCCATCAAAGACATCCACGTCACCCAAACCATCAAAGACGGCTCCCCCATCTGGCCCCAAACACCCTGACACGCGTGAACCAAACAGGCCCGAGCATCCCGCCCGTGACCTCAAACCCGAATGGCGCTAAATTCAGGGGGGATCTCCGCACCAAAGTGCCCTGCCTCCTTATCCACCCCGACGCCCCCTCCAATCCCGACACCCCATGATTTCGCACCCCGCACGGGGTGCCGGCTTGTAGCCGGTGGTCGAGCGAGGCACGAGCGATACCACCGGAAAACGCATGCATCACCGGAAAACGCGCGGTCGAGCGAGGCACGAGCGACACCACCGGATGACGCCCACGGCCACCACGCCGAACACGCGCATCCCGGAGGGATGCCAGCTTGTAACCGGCGGTTGAGCGAGGCCACGAGCGACACCACCGGATTGCCGCCCCCAACCCACAACCAATTCCCCCCCATGGCGTCCCCCATCTCCCGCCGGCACTTCCTCCGCTCCCACGGCTTCAACCTCGGCGCACTCGCCCTCCCGTGGCTCCTCCAACGCGACAACGCCTCCGCCGCACCCACCAAACCCTTCACCGACGGGCTCCGCTTCGACCTTACCCCCAAACCCCCTCCCTCCTTCGGCAAAGCCAAGGCCATGATCTCCCTCTTCATGATCGGCGGCCCCAGCCAGATGGACCTCTTCGACCCAAAACCCCAACTCACCAAGTACCACGGCCAGAAATTCCCCGGCGACATCCAGTACGACAACGCCGCCGAAGCCAGCAGCAAGGTCTTCGGCAGCCCATGGCAATTCGCCCCGCGCGGCCAGTGCGGCATGGAACTCAGCG
>CANHUG010000456.1 GCA_947462995.1 Verrucomicrobiales bacterium
CGGCCCCTTCCCCGCAACGCCCTTCCCGGAAGCCGGTTCCGCCGGAATCTCAGGGTCCAACTCCGCAAACGGCGTGCTCAGATAATTCACCACACCCCCAGTCGTGTGCGGACCGAACCTCACCTGGCTCGACCCCTTCAATACCTCAATCCCACTCATCCGACCAATCCTCGGCGTGTAGTACGCCGCAGGCTCGGAATACGGCGCCGGCGCCATCATGATCCCATCCTCCATCACCGTCACCTTCGCACTCCGCCCACCATCCACCCCACGCAAACTGATGTTCGGCAAGTTCCCGAACCCATCCTCATCCCGGATATAAACCCCAGGCACCTGCTGCAGCACCCGCGCAGGATTCGTGTACGTCTGCGTCCGAATCTGCGGGGTCTCCACCCGCGCCGCACTCCCCGCAATCCGCGGAATCTCCGCCCGACTCCCCACCACCGTCATCGGCGCCAACCCATCCGCTCCTCCCTGCTCCGCCCCCTCAACCACTCCCATCATCGCCAGCACACTCACCAACCCGCTCCACCGCACGTCCATCAACACTCGCTCCAAGGTCTGCTTCGCTCTCATTTCTTCTATTGTAAGTTAGGGTTGTTCTCGTCCGCTCCATTCCCGGAGCGCCTGACCCCCTAATGCGACTGGGTCTCAGTTGCAACTATAAAGTTGCGAATGTGTCTCAGTATCACCTGTTGACGTCCCGGACTCGCGGGATATCTGCCGCTCTGGTCTCGCGCATGGTCCAGTGTCCGCTCGGGAATCTTCCATCCGATGTCTCCCTCTTCCTCAGCCTCTGCCCCGCCCGTTCCCGCGGCCGCACCCCCGTGCCCCGCCGCCCGAGAACCAGACAAGCTCATGGCATGGTCCGCCGGCTTCTCCCTCATGGTCCTCGCCATCGGTGCCCTCGGTCTCCTCTCCCCAATTTCACCCCAGCCCCTCCCGCCCAACCCTTCCATCCCCGCCGAGCCAGCCCCCGGCCAGCCCGTCCTCATGGAGATCGCCGCCGATTCCCCAGACGCCGCCGACTCGGCCCCCGCCGACGCCTCCGACTCCCCTCCCGAACCGGACCCCTCCACCGACCCCATCCCTGCCGAACCCGAGGTCTTCGAGGTCCCCGAACCCCCACCCCTCGAAGAGGCCGCGGCTCTTGTCGAACCCCGCCCATCCCCCACCCCGCCGCCCAAACCCAAACCAACCACCCAAACCACCAAACCCAAACCGCCTCGCCCTTCCCCCGCCACCTTGCCCGGCACCCGCCCCACCTCGCCATCCGGCACCCCCGGTTCCTCCGGCACCGCCCAGGGCGGCACCCCCGGCGGCTCCGGTCGCAAACCCGCTGCATCCGGCGTCCCCGGCGGCAAAGGCCGGATGCCCCAGCCGCCCTACCCATCCTTCGCCCGCTCCCGAGGTCTCCAGGGCACCGTCGTCGTCTCCATCTCCGCCGCCCCGGACGGCACCGTCACCAACGCATCCGTCGCCCGCTCCAGCGGTTCCCCGGACCTCGACCGCTACGCCGTCTCATGGATCCGCTCCCGCTGGCGCATGCCCGCTGGCACCACTTCCGGTCAGCAAACCATTCACTTCCGTCTCCGCTAGCCATGCCCACCACTCCCATCCTCGCCAACGCCTTCGTCGATCTCTTCCACCGCGGCGGCCCCATCATGTACCCCGTCCTGCTCACCGCCATCTTCGCGGTCTGCATCGTCGTCGAACGCATCGCATGGTGGCTCAACCTCTCCAGAAAACGCGACGCCTCCACCCTCGACAAGGTCTTCGCCGCCGTCGAAGCCGGCAACTCCGCCGACGCCATCGCCCTCAGCAGCACATCCGAAGACCCGGTCGTCCGCATGATCCACCACGGTCTCAACCACCGCCACAGTTCCCTCCAGAGCGCCCTCGAAGTCGCCGCAGGCCACGAACTCCAGCGCGCCGGCCGCTTCCTCACCGCCATGGACACCGTCGTCACCCTCGGCCCGCTCCTCGGTCTCCTCGGCACCGTCACAGGCATCATGGGTGCCTTCTCCAGCATCGGCAGCTCGGAACTCGCCGTCGAAAAAGTCACCGGCGGCATCGGCGAAGCCCTCATCGCCACCGCCTTCGGCCTCGGCATCGCCATCGTCACCCTCATCCCCATGAACTTCTTCCACGCTCGCGTCGCACGTCTCCAGTTCGAACTCGAAGCCGCCGCCACTAACGTCGCCCTCCTCCGCAGCGCCCGCGAACCCAAACTCCCATGAAATTCCGCTCGCCTCTCCCTCAGCGGAAAACCCGGCTCGAAATCATCCCGCTGATCGACATCATGTTCTTCCTCCTCGCCTCCTTCATGATGGTCAGCCTAACCATGACGCGCCAGCAAACCATCAAGGTCAATCTCCCCGCCGTCTCCGGAGCCGCCTCCGACCTCAAACCCGACCAGATCAACGTCGCCGTCGGCCCCGACGGTCTCCTCCATCTCGATACCAAACCCATCACGCTACCCGACCTCGAATCCTTCCTAGCCGACCGCCACCGCACCAACCCGGACACCCCCGTCTACATCAGCGGCGACGAAAACGCCCGCCACGGTGCCATCGTCGCTCTCCTCAATTCCGTCCGCCGCGCCGGCTTCCGCCACTACGCCATCAACGTCCGCCCAGCCCCCGCCACCCCAGCCCCTCCCAAGCCGTGAAACCACTCCTCATCGGCTGCTCCCTCGCCCTCTCCGCTCTCTGCATCACGCAGTGGCTCCGCGAATCCAAAATCCGCTCCGCCGCCCTCACACAATCCTCCGACGCCGCCCGCCAGATCGCCGACCTCCAATCCTCCGCCGCCAAATCCTCCGCACGGCTCACCGCCTTCGAATCCGAAATCGCGCGCCTCACCGCCCTCCAGCAGGAAACCGCCGCCTCCCTCGCCGAAGCTAACACCAAGCTCAAATCCATCACCCCCGCCGACCCCGCCACCTCCGAAAAACTCCGCGCCGACCTCACCGCCCGCAACGAAACCATCACCACTCAGAACGAAGCCCTCAAAAAACTCGCCGCCGAACGCGACAACCTCGTCCGCCAACTCAACGAGCGCACCCGCGCATGGAACGATCTCGTCAGGAAATCCTCCGGCGGAAATCCTGACTGATTCCTTACCGATCCCCGACCGGTCCACACCCCCTCACAAAAAAACGGGGGAGACCGGCACCACGCCAGCCTCCCCCGCTTCTATCAATTCTCAAATCAGGGCTGCTTGCCTTCCTTGATCGCTTCCAGCGACTTCTCCAGCATCTCCTTCGCCTTCTCCGGAGCCTTCGAAACCGCCTGCTCCGCCAGCTTCACCGCTTCATCCTTGTTCCCAGCCGCCAGCTTCACCCGCGCCGCCGCATCCAGCACCATCGCGTCTTCACCCTTCGTCAGCTCCATCGCCTTGTCCGTCAGCTCGCTAGC
>CANHUG010000457.1 GCA_947462995.1 Verrucomicrobiales bacterium
GTGGCGGAGAAGCGGGACCTGACGCACGGGATGATCCGGACGGAAGTCCGGTCGAAGACGGCGAATTCACATCTCGGGCATGTGTTTGATGATGGTCCGGCGGAGATGGGTGGGTTGCGGTACTGCATCAATTCGGCGTCGATCCGGTTTGTGCCGGTGGCGGACCTTGAGAAGGAAGGGCTTGGGGAGTACAAGAAGTTGTTTGAGGGGGCGAAGGAGGGAGATGTTAAGCCGGTGGAGCCTAAGCCTTGAGGTTTGGGGTGGGGGGGTGAGTTAGTGTCCGAGTGAGGGGTGGGAGATGAGCCATGCGGAGGTGCGGTCTGGGAAGTCGGTGAAGAGACCGTCGACTTTGGCGTCGGTGAGGAGGAGGGAGTGGAGGTCGTCGAGGGAGCGGACGGTGGGAGGGAGACTGTCGGCGCGGATGGTGTAGGGGTGTACGGCGAGGCCTGCGGCGTGAGCGTCGTGGACGAGACTGGTGATCTTGCGGTCATCTGGTGAGGAACCGGAGATGATGCTGGAGATGGCTGGGCCGATGGCGTCGGCGACGGAGGCGAGGGAGCGGAGGCCGTCGGGGGAGAGGAGGGAGGCGGCTTCGGCTGGGGAGGTGCCGGTGAGTTGGACGAGACGGCCTTGGTATGCGAGATCGGAGCGGAGGCGGCGGACTTCGTCGGGTTCGAAGCATTGGAGCCAGCAGGGATCCTGTTTGGATTGGTAGCCGTGTTTTGCGAGGATGGGGAGGACGGCGCGGCTGAGGTCGCGGCCCTGTTTTTGGTGCCATGCTGGTTGTTTGATTTCGACGTAGATGCCGGTGTGGCGGCCGGTGGAGCGGTTGAGGCCGGCGATGAAGGCGAGTTCTTCGTCGAGGGTGGGGATGCGGAACGAGCCGACGCCTGCGGGGAAGCGGTTAGGGAAGGCGGCGCGGCCGGTTTTGGGGTCGCGGCGTTCGGTGACGGAGAGTTGCTGGAGTTCTGAGACGGTGAAGTCGAGGGCGTACCAGCGGCCGTCGGGGCGATGGCGGTTGGGGAAGAGGGAGGCGGCGTTGGTGACGGCGTCGATCTGGATGTCGTGGAGGACGACGGGGACATTGTCTTTGGAGAGGACGACGTCCTGTTCGAGGAAGTCGGCGGCCATGCCGTGGGCGAGGGCTTTGGCTTCGAGCGTGTGTTCCGGGAGATAGCCGCTGGCTCCGCGGTGGGCGATGACGAGGGGAGGTGCGGCGGGGGATGTGGCAAGGAGGGATGCTAGGGAGAGGGAGGTGAGGAGACGGGAGGTCATGAGGTGGGGGAGTTGGTGGTGCGGGAGGAGCGCATGGTGAGGGAGCAGAAGGCGATGGTGAGGAGACAGCAGAGGGCCATGGTGATGAAGACCCCGTGCCAGCCCCAGTGGTCGGCGATCCAGCCGACGCCGGAGCCGGCGATGGCGGAGCCGAAGACGTAGCCGAAGAAGCCAGTGAAGCCAGCGGCGGTGCCGGCGGCGTTTTTGGGGACGAGGTCGAGGGCGTGGAGGCCGATGAGCATGACTGGGCCGTAGATGAAGAAGCCGACGGCGATGAGGGAGGCGATGTCGATCCAGAGCGGTCCGTTCTGGTTGAGGGCGTAGACGACGAGGGCGGCGAGGGTGAGGGCGGTGAAGAGGATGGTGGCGGGGGCGCGGCGGCCGTTGAAGAGACGGTCGGAGAGGAAGCCGCAGAGGATGGTGCCGGGGATGCCTGCGGATTCGAAGGCGAACCATGCGAGACTGGACTGACTGAAGTTGAAGCCTTTGGCGGATTGGAGGTAAGTGGGGATCCAGTCGACGACCCCGTAGCGGATGAAGTAGATGAAGGCGTTGGCGAAGGCGATGGCCCAGAGGGATCGGTTAGGGAGAACGTGGTGGAGGAAGATTTCGCGGAAGGAGAGGATGCGTTCCTGGGAATGGGAGTAGTCTGGAGGGAAGTCGTTGCGGAATTCCTCGATGGGTGGGAGCCCGCAGGACTGGGGTGAATCTCGGAGGAGGAAGATGATGAGGATGGCGCAGACGGCGGCGATGGAGGCCGGGAAGTGGAATTTGGCGTCCCATGAGCCCCAGAGGGCGACGCCGAGGAGGGCGAGACGTGCGACGAGGGCGCCGCCGACGTTATGGGCGACGTTCCATGTGGAGACGATGAGTCCGCGTTCGGTGGTGCTCCACCAGTGGACCATGGATTTGCCGCATGGGGGCCAGCCCATGCCGTTGAACCAGCCGTTGAGGGACTGGAGGACGATCATGGCAGTTAGGGAGGAATAGATGGCGGGGATGGTGCCGAAGGCGAAGGTGATGGCGGCGGAGAGGAGGAGACCGAGGGGCATGAACCAGCGCGGGTTGCTGCGGTCGGAGACGGAGCCCATGAGGAATTTCGAGATGCCATAGGCCATGGAGAGGCCTGTCATGGCGGCGCCGAGCTGGGTTTTGGTGAACTCCGGGTGGGCCTTGAGGATGTCGGGGATGGCGAGGGCGAAGTTTTTGCGGACGAGGTAGTACGCGGCGTACCCGATGAAGATGCCTGAGAAGACCTGCCGGCGGAGACGGCGGTAGGCCGGGGTGATGCGGTCGGCGGGGAGGCGAGGGGCGGGAGGGGAAGGCTGGAGGAGGGAACGCACGGATGGTGTTGATTCCAGAAGCGGGCGGGAAGTCAAAGACCGCTGATGCGTGGTTGGGGAATAAAGTTGTCACCATGCGGGGCTGGACAGCATCAGCGAAGGGGGAACCTGCTGCCTTTTATGATGCTTCTGCGCCTGACTTCGATGATTGCCCTGATGTCGGTATTGGCGGGAGCGGTGGAGGGCGCGCCGGTGAAGGGGAAGAAGGGGAAGGCGAAGAAAGCGGTGGCGGCGGAGAAGCCTGCGGTGGTGGAGGAGAAGCCGGTGGCGGCGGTGGAGTCGGATCCTGCGGGGATGCGCGGGTGGGCGATGGTTGGTGGGGAGGTGGTGGAGGGGAAGTTTCTGGCGTATGAGTCTGGGGTGGTGACGATTGAGAAGGGGAATGGGTCGGTGGTGCGGTTGCCTGTGGGGACCCTGAGTGCGGCGGATCGCCGGGTGGCGGAGACTTGCCGGGCGCGGCAGGTGCGGGAGCCGTTAAGTGCAGAGGTGGTGGCGTCGGCGGCGGCGCGATTGAATGCGACGATTGAGGGGGCGTTGAAGGCGGCGGGGCGCGAGCCGGGGCGAGCGGTGGGGGATGAGGTGCTGGTGAGGCGGCTTTATGTGGACATAGCCGGCCGGGTGCCGATGAGGGCGGAGTTGGAGGCGTTTCTGGCGGATGGTCGGGTGGACAAGCGGGCGCGGTTGATTGACGAACTGCTGCATTCGCCGGGGGCGGCGATGGATTTGTTCAACTGGATGGCGGACATGCTGCGGGTGAAGGATGATCCTGCGAAGGGTGCGAAGGCGTGGCTTTACGAGGA